>JAGCSS010000135.1 GCA_017964055.1 Lachnospiraceae bacterium | reverse complement strand
ATGATTAACGCTTGCTGAACTGAGGCGCTCTTCTCGCTGCCTTGAGGCCGTACTTCTTTCTTTCCTTCATACGAGGATCGCGGGTGAGGAAGCCTGCCTTCTTGAGAAGGGGGCGATACTCTTCTGCGTCTACCTGAAGGAGAGCGCGTGAGATGCCGTGACGGATAGCGCCTGCCTGGCCGGTGAATCCACCGCCGCGTACGTTAACCGTGATATCGAATTTATCTTCTGTATTTGTAAGAGCGAGGGGCTGACGAACAACAACCTTGAGGGTCTCAAGACCGAAGTACTCGTCGATGTCTCTCTTGTTAACAGTGATCTTGCCCGAACCGGGTACTAAGAATACTCTGGCAACACTGCTCTTTCTTCTTCCTGTTCCGTAGAACTTTCCTGCTACTTTAGCCATTTAAAGAATCCTCCCTTCAATTAATAGTTCTTCTTGATGCTCTCGAGAACAAGAACCTCAGGCTTCTGTGCCTGCTGCTCGTGCTCTGCGCCTGCGTATACATGGAGCTTCTTGATCATCTCGCGTCCTAATGCAGCCTTCGGAAGCATGCCCTTAACTGCCATACGGATAACTTCCTCAGGCTTCTTCTCGAGCATCTCCTTAAGAGTGGTCTCACGAACTCCGCCGGGATAATCGGAATGGCTGATGTAAAGCTTCTGCTCAAGCTTCTTGCCTGTAACCTTGATCTTAGCTGCGTTGATAACGATCACGTTGTCGCCCATGTCAAGGAAAGGTGTGTAGGTGGGCTTGTTCTTGCCCTTTAAGATGCTGGCAACTGCCGATGAAAGGCGGCCGAGTGTCTGGCCTTCCGCATCGATCACATACCACTTGCGCTCAATAGACTTGCCGCTGGGCATATAACTCTTTGTTGTATCCATTGTAGTTCCTCCTTATAAAATCTACTGCTCATAAAGCCGGCGAACAGTTCGCTGTCCGCGCTTTTTCTGACGTAATCCATTAATTAACAATCCTTTTACGTTCAGACCATGCACAAGTATACTTGCCCCGGACGCGTATGTCAACAAAAAAGTTGTCAGTTTTTTGAAAATATTTCAAATTAAAACAGGATATGTCACTTATAAAATGACATATCCTGCCATCATTATATTTTTTCGATCAGTCTCTCATGATCTTATTCAGAATATCCATGTATTCTCCGCAATATTTCTCGTAGATCGGCTGCATCAGTGTACGGATGCGCTCGGTCTCTTCGGCGCTCAGGGTGGTCACCTCCACACCGTTCGCAAGCGCTGTCTCGCGTGACCTCTCAACTCTTTCCTTCCACATCTCACGCTCGTATTCGGAGGACTCCTCCGCGCACTCAAGTATGATCCTGCGGTCCTCCTCAGAGAGAAGGTTCCAGGTGTGCAGCGAACAGAGCTGCATCTCGGGGACTCTGGTGTGCTCATCCTCGCAATAATACTTTGCGACCTTGTAATGGTCGGTATCCTCGTAAGACGGCCAGTTGTTCTCGGCCCCGTCGATCGTTCCGAGCTCGAGCGCGGAATACACTTCTTCGTAGCTTAAAGGCACCGCGCGGGCTCCGAGCGCATTGATCATGTCGACCATCAGGTCCGACTGCTGCACGCGGATCCTGAGACCCTCCAGGTCCTTCAGGGTCTTTACGGGCCGTCCGGAAGTATAGAAGTTTCGGGCTCCGGACTCATACCAGGACAGACCGCACAGATCGATCTCCTTTATCGCGTTCAGGAAATGGTCTCCGATGTCTCCTTCGAGAACAGTCCACATGTGCTCCGCATCATCGTACAGATACGGCATCTGGAGGACATTGAGCTCGGGATAGAACTCTGCCAGCTGCGAGAGCGATACTCTGGCGAAATCCACGCCGCCGTACTGCATCTGCTCGAGTACCTCGGCCTCACGTCCGAGCTTTGCGGAGGTATATACAACGATCCTTATCCTGCCGTCAGTCCGTTCTTTTACGAGCTCGGCAAAACGGTAGGCGCCCATGGAGGTCGGATAGCCGTCGGACTGGTTTTCGGCATACGTAAAGACGTATTCCGGTTCCGGCTCCCTGTTCAGGAGCTTCACCGCAATACTGACCGCGATCAGTATGATCAGTACAGCCAATACGGCAAAAGCGATCTTCTTTCTCTTCATATGATTCCCCGAATGATCCTGTACTCCGTCGGAGTCATGCCTTCCATGCGTTTAAATACCTTGGTGTAATAATTTGAATCCCTGAAACCGACTTTTGAGCTGATATCCTTTACATTGACCGTGATATCGTTTAGCAGCTCCTTCGATTTCTCCACACGCAGCTCGGTCAGGTACAGTACAAAGCTCTTTCCGAAGCAGTCCTTGAATATCTTGCAGAAATACGGGTCGGAATAATGCAGCGCGCTCGCCGCGTCGGACAGGGAAATGTCCCTTGCATAGTTCGTGTCGATGAAATCCGCGATCAGTTTTTTGATGGCGGCCTGCTTTACCGAGGAAAGCTCCTCTTTATTAGGGATCGCGGCGATCAGATTGCGCTTTTCGTTGCCGCCGTTCTCGGCGATCTTGATCGCTTCCTCGATGACGGTGACCAGTTCGTTTTCGCTGACAGGCTTTAATAGATAGTCCAGCGCGCGCACCCTGATGGCCTTCTGCGCATAATCGAATTCGTCGAATGCGGTAAGGAACACGATCACGCAGGCATCGTCCTCACGCCTGATGATCTCTGCGGCCTCAAGCCCGTTTATGCCCGGCATAGAGATATCGAGCACCGCGATGCTGCATTTCTTTTCGCGCCACAGATCCACGGCTTCGCGTCCGTTGCAGGCGGGATGCACCTCCACGTCCGGTCCGAACGCTTCTTCAAGTATTTTCTTGACGACGGCCTTCTCGATCGGCTCGTCGTCAGCCACAACAATCCTTATCATGTCGCTCCTTCGCTTCTCAGGGGGATAGTGAACCTGACCACTGTGCCCTCTCCCTCGATACTGTCTATCTCAAACCCGGCGTTCTCGTACACCAGCTTGAGCCTGCCGTAGATATTGCTGATGCCTATCGTATTTCTCTCGACTCCCTCATTGGAAAGCTCGCTGCGGATCTGAGCGAGTTTTTCCGTGGCTATGCCGGCTCCGGTGTCAGATACCACGACGCTCAGCATCTTTTCTTCGTTTTCGTTCAATGCGGTAAATACGTGGATACGTATATAGCCGCCTTCTTCCTTCTTTGCCAGTCCATGTATGATACTGTTCTCGATGATCGGCTGTAGCACGAAGGTCGGCACATTTGTCTT
>JAGCSS010000134.1 GCA_017964055.1 Lachnospiraceae bacterium | reverse complement strand
ACTCGCTGCGGGCTTATGAGGACTCTCTCGACAACGCGACATTGAAGAAAATGATCGGCGATTCCTCGGTCACGCTGACGCAGGACTTTGAGACCGGCAGATATAAGGTTTCCGAGGATGCATCCGTACCGGTCAGCCCCGAAGAAAAGCAGGTTTTACCCAAGTACAGGAAACTATACGATCTCAATCCCGTCATAGTCGGCTGGATCAGCATAGACGGAACTAATGTCGATTATCCCGTCATGCAGACCGTTTACGACGAAGAATACTACCTGCATCGCAACTACTATAAAGAGGAAACCAAGAGCGGCCTGCCCTTCATGGACAACCGCTGCATCACGCGTCTGCCCAGCACGAACCTGATCATCTACGGCCACAATATGAAGAGCGGCGCGATGTTTGCCGATCTTTTGAAATATGAGAGCAAGAGCTATTACGAAAAACACAAATATATCCGATTTGATACTATATACGAGGAGGCTATGTACGAGATCATAGCCGTGTTCAAATCGAATGTCAGCTATGTTGGCGAGAATACGTTCAAGTTCTATAATTTTATACAGGCCGACACGCCCGAAGAGTTCGAGACCTATTACAACACGATCCGCGGCATGTCTCTCTACGATATAGAGGCAACTGCGGTCAACAGCGACTATCTGATCACGCTCTCGACCTGTGAGTATTCGGTTGAGGACGGGCGCTTTGTCGTGGTTGCGCGACGAATATCCAACTAATGCCGTGTGGTTTTTAATCTATGCATTGAATGTTGCTTAAGTTATTTATATAAAAATTGTGCACTGTGGTTTAGCACGGAACGGAGAACCGGACATGAAAAAAAGATTTCTGACGATCGCTTCATTTGCTGCAGTTTTGGCAGTTTGCCTGATGCTGGGCCCTGCCGTCGGGACGAGTGCCGCTGATGCGGTTTCCATCACGATCGATGACGAGGAATACAACCTCTACACCGATAATTTCCCCGATCCGATCGGCGACGACGTCTATGCCAAGTTTACTTCATCGGTGAGCGATGTCGATGATTACTACCTCTACTTCGATCAGGATGTCGCGGAGGAAAGCTTCAAGACCGCTCTCGACAAAAATAACATCGATTATGACGAGGACTTCATTTGCTACATGAAGACGTTCCTCTACAAATACAGTGATGAAGGCGACGATGTTTCGGTCACCTCGAGCAAGCTAGAGATATACTTCCCTCTCCCGCTCGACGCCCAGGAGCATCCCGATGACTGCGCATTCTACAAGCTTTCGTCAGGCAAGCTCACACAGGTTTATCCGCTCCAGCTCTACAATATCGATGATGTTTACTACATCAGGATGACCATGACATCCTCCACCGATTATTCGGCGATCTACGGCTTTGTATACAACGATCCCGAGAGCTATGCGGAAGACGACAGTGACAGCGATGACTATGAGGATGATGACGAGGATGACCCCGACGATTACGGCGACGGCACCGAGGAGGATGATGAGGACGAGCCCACTCCCACACCGAAGCCTTCACCCACGCCCACTCCGGTAATTGCCGCTACAGCCACTCCCACTCCCGTTCAGACCGTGACCGCCACTCCTACCCCTTCATCGGGTTCAGGCAACGGTACGGGCAATAATTCGGGTAATAACTCCGGCAAAAAGGATTCAACCCCCAAGACCGGTGATGATTTCCCGCTCGGGCTTACGTTCACCGGATTGTTCCTTTCCGCAGCGGCTGTTGTTTTTGCAGTGACTAAATTCAGAAAGAGATAACGAAAAACGAAAACAAAAAGGCGCCTGTCACCATGACTAACATGGTGACAGGCACTTTTATGATCCTCTTGTCTTTATGACAGCGGTATTGCTATCGAAGTATCAATGAATATCTCCGAATACTGCTCTGTGATGAATCCCTTCTGCGTCTCGGAGAACTGGATGCTGTACCAGCCCTCTACCGAGGATTCAGGCAGATAGATGTACTTGGAACCGTTGGAGCCTTTGCCGAGCACCGTGCTGTCGGTATTGGCCTCCGAGCGGATGTTTACGGTATTTGAGGTAACACGCACGAATATCTTGTTCATGCTCTTCAGCTTATTGAGAGCATCGTCGTTAAACAGCAGATATACAGTATAAACATATCCTGTCACACTGCCTGACTTTATCTTGGTCCACTCACTGCCCCATTCCAGCACCTCACAGTATCCCATCGGCTTCATATAAGCGATAGTGGAATGATCCGTACCGGCGCCGCTGCGGATGTTCAGCCTGCTCTCGACATTGGCCAGCGCATACTTGAATGTGATCATCTGCCCGGGATCATCAGGCGCCTCTGTAGGCGTAGGCTCGGGAGTCGGCTCAGCGGTAGGCTCCGCAGTGGGCTCTGCCGTAGGCAGCGGCTCATCCGTCGGCTGCGGGATATCGGTCGGTGCGTCCGTGGGAACCGGATCGGGCGTCGGCACATCTGTAGGCGCAGGTATATCGGTCGCGGGAGCCGATGTCGGTACTGCCGGCTCATCTGTCACAGGAGTATCAGTCAGCGTTTTGTCAGAACCGTCCGCAACCTGCGTTATCGCATCGGGTGCCGAGCTCGCGGGCGGTGAATCCTTATCGCCCGAAGGACTCTCTGCCGCGTCCGAATAAACGGCTTTGTCGGCATGGTCGAGAAATGCCGTCCATCCGACCAGCAGCACCCCTAAAAATATCATGCATAATAATTTATAGTGTTTGCGATACCACATCTCAAAATACTCTCCGGATTATTTTTTAAGAATGGGCGGGTCGAATATGGAAACTCCGCCCCCGATGGTATAGTAATAGACGGACATGCCGTTTGAATCATAGAAGAAACAACGGTCTCCGACTATGTTGATCCATTTGTGATTACCTTCTCTGATCAGCCTCTCGTCACCCGTGGAACGGTCGATCATATACAGCCCGGCCTCACCCGAAGTATCACACTGTATAAATATATATCGACCTGTTGACGAGATATTATAAGCACTGATGCGTTTTTTCGACAGCGTCTCCTCACCGGAACCGTCCAGCCCTATCGACTTTAACCGGTGGCCGTCGTTTACATCGATGAAATAAACGGTGCTCCCGATGACCCAGGGATTGTAAAAGCTGCCGTCCAGCACCTTTGTACCCGCAAGTGACGAAGCTCCGACACTGTACAGGCCTCTGTCTGATGACATACCGCCGTAATACAGCCTGCCTCCGGCCGCGGACACCAGTACCGACTCGTCGAGGCTCAACTGCACATCGTCCTTGCCGTCTATATCGGTCCTGTGGATCGTCAGCGACTCACCCTCTGCGTAATGCTGATAGAAAACCTGCCCGTCATAATAGAGCACGGAGCCCACAGGCTTGTTCCAGATCATCTTCTGGTGCCTGCCGTTCGGCGTTATGCGGAAAACTCCGTTGCTGTAAAATGTGAACACCGACTGCGCCGCCTGATCCTTCAGGTTGTTCATTCTCGAATAATACAGGTAATGGTCATCGTGATTGATAAACCTTACCACATCTTTCGTAATGAATTTAAAGTCATCGAGATCGTAGCTCATCGAATAAAAAAGCCCCTGATCCCTGTAATTTGAAAAATAAATACGTTCTCCGTCATCGCAGAACATGCCGTAATTGTATAGGTTTCCGGCGGTATTGCCGACGATCCCGGGATTGCTCTTAAATGTCATGTCGGATATCTTTGAATACGCTATGGCTCCGATCACTATAAGAGCAAAGACCGCCACTGCCGCAAAAACCGATTTCCTGTTTTTCGCTCCGGCCATGGACTGATCCTCCTTTAATCTACCGACTCGAATTGAATAGGCTTACATAATAATTATACTTACACCGTCTGCGATAAACAATCAATAACTTTTGTAACCTTCAGCATTAATAATTTAACATTTCTTTCACCATCCCATCACAATTGCATCACAATTTGCTCCTAAAATGGATCTCAGAAAAGCAGATGCGAAACAGCATCCGTTCAGGAGGTAAGCAGATATGACAGCAAAGAAAGAAAAGAAAGCGGTAAAAGTACTATTAAGAATTTTGCTGATCGTCGCGCTCGCAATTATCGTCGGATTCGGCGGCAGCATAGGATATCAGATCTACAGGTCCGGAGGTTCCGACGAACAGACAACGGTCATCGGCTCACCGGTCATCAACGAGATAGGCAGCGGTTCCGAAAAGGGCTACGACGTACTCACGCCCACAGCTGTTCCCGATGCAGCGATCAGTCCTCTCTCGCTCTCGACAAACGATGTCAGCGCCGTTGTTGAGACCATGACCCCCGCAGTAGTCGCCATCAACTGCAAGATAACCTACACGCAGGAAAGCTTCTGGGGCATGCCTCAGACATATTCCGGCACGGCCAGCGGCACGGGCTTCTTCGTATCGCAGAGCTCGGATAAGCTCTACATAGCCACAAATAACCACGTTGTCGCGGATGCTCAGGAAATAACCGTCACACTCTGCAACGATAAGGTTGTTCCCGCAGAGACTGTCGGTACGGATCCGAGCTACGATCTCGCTGTTATCTCAGTCAACTTAAGCGATCTTACGGCAGATGATCTCGCCGCCATCAGGATCGCATCACTCGGTGATTCCGATACGGTAACCGTCGGCTCGATGTCCATCGCCATCGGCAACGCTCTCGGTTACGGACAGTCGACCACGGTCGGCTACATCAGCGCCCTCAACCGCGAAGTAACTGTAGAAGGCAATACTAACTCACTGATACAGACCGATACCGCGATCAATCCCGGCAACAGCGGCGGTCCGCTGCTCAACGTGCACGGACAGGTCATCGGCATAAATTCAGTTAAATACTCCGATACCAGCGTTGAAGGCATGGGCTATGCCATCCCGATCAATACGGCGATCCCGATCATCAACGATCTGATCGACGATGTTACGCTTGACGCTT
>JAGCSS010000133.1 GCA_017964055.1 Lachnospiraceae bacterium | reverse complement strand
GCATAACCCCTGATCCTGTCCATGTATTCGGGATGCTGCGGATCTCCCAACGGCGAGCCCAGAGACGGAATATTGCTGCTGTGATAGTAGTAGAGATGTCCATCGGCACCGATCGTAACTGCGCCCTGGGTATCGGTCTCATATACGACCTTAGCGTTATGCAGGTCGAATCCCAACTCGATACTGTCGCCGGGATCTACGGGTGTAACCGTAGATTGCCATGTAGTCCAATCGAAAGAAGTTTTGACTTCCTTTGCCGCTATTGCGGGATTCGCTGTCGCTCCGCCGGTTCCGGAAGACCTGATAACATCCGCGTCATAAACGCTTATTCCGAGATAAAGAACCGGACCGTCCCATACAGCACGAATCTCTCCTCGTGTCTCTTTCCCGTTTTCATATGAATACTGTGCGGATGCCGCCTTGACATTGCTTATCGCGGAAACAGGTGCCGAAGCATATGCCGCCTCGTCCAGATTTCCATCGATGACCACGCTCTCAGATGTGAATACCGCGTCGAGATCCTTCTGCGGGTATGCAGCGGGATCGTAAGCCCCTTGGTATTTGATGATGTGACTGTTATTTTCCGCTGCTTTCGCTTTCTGCCCCTCAAACGCAGGTAAAGCCATGATGAAAGCCAGCAGGAACGCAATAACCCTGTAAGTATTTCTCCTCATACCTGTCCTCCATTTTTTACTTAATTGCGGACACGCTCGCAGAACCGGACAAGAAATCAGTATCTTCCCCGATGTATTTGCGGCATATGTCTTTGTCGGTCCCGGACCCCCAAAAGATCCGGTCAAAAAATGAAGCAGTGTACACTTTTTCCCATATGGTTATCTTCGTACCTTGAAGATAACATCATAAAAAAACACGGTCAAGAAAACCGCGATATCTTCATAAATATTCAGTTAAAAGCTACCCGGGGACGGCAAAAAATCTGTAGTCGTCCCCGGGGCAGTCATGCTTTTCCTTTTTGTTTTCTGAACAGTGTGGGTGACTGTCCCATAGTCCGCCGGAAACAGTCCTTGAAATAATTGGCCGAGCTGAAGCCGCATTTCTGCGAGATCTCGGTCACCGAATCGTCGGTGGTCAGCAGCATCTGGCTGGCCTGCCGGATCCTTATGCTGATGACGAAATCACGGAAATTCGAGCCGGTAACGTTCTTGAACTTGCGTGAAAAATATGTGGGCGCCAGATTGATGCTCGCAGCTGCCTCTTCGAGAGTGAGCGGCTTGGAATAGTTTTCGGATATATACCTGATCACGGTCTCGATATCCCTGCCGAAACTGTCGTTGCTGCGTACAAAATCGTTCATGACCGTACCGCGTCGAACGAGATCTATCAGAAACTGCTTCATGAGCAGCAGCAGTATCTCTGAGGTATATCCGTCAGGCATATTGTTTTCCGAGAGCATGGCTCTTAATGACCTCTCGATCGCGGCCTTTGCCTTAAGGCTGAACGACAGCTTGCAGGAGGAGGCCATAAACACATCGGTCCCGGCATGCTCCTTCCACCATCCTTCATCTACCAGATCGCGCTTAAAGTAGACTACGATGCGCTCACACGGCACTTTGCCCTGATAGCTGGTGCTGTGCCTGTCACCGGGGTGCACGATGAACATATTGCCCGCTTCGAGATGATATATCCTCCCCTCGGTCATATATCTGCAGCTGCCTGTCTTGAGATAGAAAAACTCATAATATTCATGAGCATGCTCATAGGTCATTTCAAAATTGGGCACGCGGACCTGTTTTTCCACATATACCCTGGAACCTCTTCCGCTTCCGGAATTCTCCTGCGGCATGGCAGCCTCCTTTCCCACGCATCTCGCCGGCACAGCCCGCTGACTGAGTGTATTCGCTCATTGTACAAAACAGGCAGGAGATGTCTCCTGCCTGTAAATCTTATTGGTTATAAAAATCTTAGTGAGTGATAACCTGCTCGCTCTCCTTATCGAAGATGTGCATCTTGGAAAGGTCGAAAGCAACTCTGATCTGATCGCCGGGACGAGCGGTCGTACGAGGATTAACTCGTGCGGTGATCTCGAACTGGTCAACATCAAGATACAGGAATACTTCTGCACCGAGAAGCTCGTATACACGTACGGTAACGTCTACAACACTCTCAGGAGACTGGCTGATGAACATTTCCTCATCCTTAACATCCTCGGGACGGATACCGAGTACAACGGTCTTTCCTTCGTAACCTGCATCGATGAGTCTCTTAGCCTTGAGCTCGGGAACAACGATGGTGGTCGAACCGAATGTAAGAGTAACCTTGTCGCCCTCGCGTCCTACAACGCTGTCGATGAAGTTCATCTGAGGAGATCCCATGAAACCTGCAACGAAGAGGTTGTTGGGCTGATCGTAAAGGTTCTGAGGTGTATCAACCTGCTGAACAACGCCGTCCTTCATAACAACGATACGGGTACCAAGTGTCATAGCCTCGGTCTGGTCATGTGTTACGTAGATGATGGTTGTTTCAAGTCTCTGATGAAGCTTGGAGATCTCAATACGCATCTGAACACGGAGCTTCGCATCCAGGTTTGAAAGAGGCTCATCCATAAGGAATACCTTAGGATTACGAACGATAGCACGTCCCATGGCAACACGCTGTCTCTGTCCGCCGGAAAGAGCCTTCGGCTTACGGTCAAGCAGGTGCTCGATGTCAAGGATCTTAGCAGCCTCGTGAACGAGCTTATCGATCTCTGCCTTAGGAGTCTTACGAAGCTTAAGGCCGAATGCCATATTGTCATAAACAGACATATGAGGGTACAGAGCGTAGTTCTGGAATACCATCGCGATATCGCGATCCTTGGGCTCAACGTCATTCATGAGCTTGTCGCCGATCCAGAGCTCACCCGAAGAAATCTCCTCAAGGCCTGCGATCATACGAAGTGTGGTCGACTTTCCGCATCCTGAAGGTCCAACGAAAATGATGAATTCCTTGTCTGCGATCTCAAGGTTGAAGTCCTTAACAGCAACGAAGCCGTTGGGGTAAACCTTGGTGATGTTCTTTAAAGATAAACTTGCCATTTTTTCCTCCTCTTTGGATCGGCCTTCAGACGATCCGATTAAGATTAAATCCTGCTTTTTTAAGCAGCGGTCCTTACGGAAACCCGCCTTTACCATACTACATTGAAAAACCGTTTATTGCCATATCTGAAATAAACAAAATATATTTTCTTATTTTGTGAAAAATAGATAATCGCCCAAAAAGGCGGAACAAACGTAATGAATAATCACAAAAAGCGGACTGGCTTATTTGTGCAGAATGTATAAAGATTGCCGACACTCACCCTATTTTCGTCAATTTTTACGTCTTTTCAGCTCTCCGTAGCCCTCTCCCCATACCTCACGCACATCACTTATCGTGACAAATGCGGTCGGATCGTGCTTGTACACTATGTCGAGGACATATACCATTTCCTTACGTGAAACTACACAATACAGAACTTTTTTGTCGAGATGCGAAAACATGCCCTCGCCGTTCAGTCCCGTAACGCCTCTGTCGAGCTCCACGAGGATCTCCTGGGCGATATCGTCGGCCAGATCCGAAATGATATATGCGCACTTGGCAAATTTGAGACCGTCGAGCAGGCTGTCGGAAACCTTGCTCGTCACATATACCGCTATAGTCGCGTACAGCGCGGCCTTGATGCCGAATACCACGGCGCCCGCGAGTACGATAAGACCGTCGAGCACAAAGATGATCTGGGGCACCGTCAGATGCGGGCTCTTGTGCCTGATCAGCATGCCGAGCATATCGGTTCCGCCCGTGGTCGCCATCGTGAGCAGCACGAGTCCGATGCCCGCGCCCGAGAGCAGGCCTCCGAAGATCACCGACAGGATATAGTCGGACTCAAACAGCGCAAAGCTCGGGAGCAACGCCAGGAAGCCCGACAGCGCGAGCGTCGCGAAAAGCGTCTTTGAAATGTACCTGAAGCCGAAAACCTTCAGCGATATCAGGAACACCGGTATATTGAACAAAAGGTTCGTCGCCCATACGGGGAAACCGCCCTCAACGATCCCGCCGGTAAAATGCTTGAGAATGATGCCCAGACCGGTCACTCCGCCCGTGATCAGTTCCATAGGCTCATAGATGAAATTAATGGCCACCGACATAAGAAATGTGCCGATAAGTATCAGGATGTAATCCCTCAGAGTACTTCTTTTCGAAAAAAATGCGCTGATTCCCCTACTCAATTCTGTATCCGCCCTTTACATAGATTGTCATATTGCCCGAGGCCTTGACTCCGCTCGCGGAGCCGATCCCCAGAAAATGCGCGTAAAGCACCGCGCTCGTTCCCGCTGCGAACAGCTGTGAATCCGTGAGACTGAGCATCCCCGTGGTCCCGAGCACGGTCCCGTTTCCGCTGTAGACTACCAGCTCGCTGCCGTCGCCGAGTATCAGGCTCTGCCCCTTTGTCAGGCTGACCCGTGAAAAACCTCCGCCGGCAGCGGATGTACCGCCCGTATCCCCCGATATTCCCTCGAGTCTCGAGTTCAGATAGCTCAGAGTCACCAGCGGGTCGCCCTGGCTGCCCGGAGAAGCCGAACCCGCTCCGAAAACCGTACCCGCCTTAAACGCCGCAAGCAGCGCTGCAACCGCGACTATCGCGGCAATAATCTTTTTCCTCATAAAACCTCCCATGGCCTCAGCCACAACACCGCGTCAGTACAGTATTCCGTACAGTATGGCGCCTGTCCCGACCGTATCCAGCGACGTGCTCTCGTTCTTTTCCTTTACCGGCGCCTCATCGAATACCACGTCGCCGGCCGTGAGCGCGTCATAAACCTCCAGATACCTGAGCCTGTCGGATATGCCGAAATTGGTCACCGCGTCCGCAAATGCCCTGTCGATCGCGCCCTTTACGCTGCCCTCGGTTCCGTAATCCCTGCCCTTGAGCTCGTCCGCGCTCAGTCTGAAGCCTGCGCCCGCGTCGCTGTAATACATGAATTCATCAAAAACGACGTCCTTGACCGCAGCGTAATACGGAATGTTGAAATTGATCAGCTCTCCGAATATTCGCCTTCCCGCGTCATAGGCCCTGTCATTGTGATAATACCTGTACAGCTCGGAAAACGTCACCGTCTGCGGCAGCTCCGTATTCCCGGGCGTCAGCTCGCTGTAGAGCTTGCCCGACATCGTGCAGCTCACATCGGTATCGATGCCGATGAGGTTCAGCTTACCGGCTGCGCAGTTAAGCACCGCGAGCAGCATGTGTTCGATCCTTCCGGTCTCGGAATTCGTAACGAACAGCAGCTCCACCGGAGTCATGTTCAGTGCGGAATACGATGTTCCCGCGGGCACATTCCCGCCGTCGTCCCGTACTGTTTGGGAGTCTCCGTCCGTCCGGCCGTCACCGCTTTCGCGCTCCCCGTATCCTTTTGCGAAGAAGTAGCCTGCCGCGACCGCCGCCAGTACCAGCAGCGCTGCGGCAAGGATCCATATGCCTCCCCCGCTCTTCTTTTTTGCAGTCAATATATACTCCTCTTTAAAGCCGTTCCCGGCGTGCTTACATCCAGCCGCCGTCCAGCGTTACGATCTGTCCCGTCAGATAATCCGACTGCCCGGCGATCGCTCTCACAAGCTTCGCTACCTCTTCCGGCTCCGCAAAACGCCCCGCAGGTATCTCCTCGCACAGAGCGCTCCTTTCGTCATCGGAAAATATCCTGTTCATATCGGTATCTATGCAGCCGCAGGCTATGGCGTTCACAGCGATATGCGAAGGAGCCAGTTCCCTCGCCAGCGCCTTCGTATAGGCGTTCACACCGCCCTTTGTCGCGGAATATGCCACTTCGCAGGACGCGCCGACGCTGCCCCATACCGATGAAATATTTATGATCCTGCCGCCTCCCGCAGCCAGCATGCCGGGGATGGCCTCCCTGCAGCAGTAATGCACCGAAGACAGATTTGTCGCGACGATCCTGTCCCATTTTTCGTCCGTCATATCCTGCAGCAGTCCCACGTACGAGATGCCTGCGTTATTAATCAGGATGTCGATCCTCGCGGGTGCCTCGGCCGCGGTTTTGGGCGCTCCGTCAAAACTGTCCGTATGTCTTTTTATCTCGGCGAACATCTCGCGCACGAACCGCGGATCGCCGACATCGCCCTTGAGCGGCACGATGCAGCCCGTCCCTGCGTTTCCGCGCCTGATCGCCGTCAGTTCATCCACGCATTCGATAAGCTTTTCGCCGCCGTGCAGCGAATTTACGAACAGATTGCAGTCACTCTGCGCGAACTCCTTCGCTATCGCGCGTCCGATCCCTCGTGATGCACCAGTGATCAGTATATTTTGCATACGCAGACTCCTTTCCGGACATCCTTTCCCCAAACAGCCAAAATCGCAGAATATATTCTAACACCCGTATCTTTTTTTCGCAATTCACTGTAGTAAACCATCAAATCGCGGTACGCGTATGCGGATGTTCGCCCTAGTGTCCGTGTTAATGATTGACCGTGTCTCCCTTTTATCTTAAGATGTATATACAAAGCTCCGCCCGATCGCGGCAGTTCTTTGCATATGATAAACAAAAGGACAAAGCATATGAACACACAGGATGTTATCGATTTTTTTGACAGGCTCGCGCCCACATGGGATGAGGGCATGATACACGACGATAAAAAAATCTCGGCAATACTCAAAAACACCGGCGTCAGGGAAGGCGTATCGGTCCTGGACGTGGCATGCGGCACGGGAGTACTGATCCCCGACTATTTCAATGCGGGTTCCGCTCATGTGACCGCCATAGACATTTCTCCCGAGATGATAAAAACAGCCCGCCCGAAGTTTACCGATCTGCTGTCTTCGGGCAGGCTTGAACTCATATGCGGGGATGTAACGGAATACTGTCCCGACACCCGTTTTGACTGTATACTTGTCTACAACGCCTTTCCCCATTTCGTTGACGGAGACGGGCTCGTAGCGCATCTGGCCGGGCTGCTTAAACCCGGCGGTACTTTAAGCATTGCACACGGCATGAGCCGCGACGCGATCAACGCGCATCACAGCGGTTCGGCAGCAAAGGTCTCTAACGGACTCATGCCTGCGGAGGATCTGGCCGCGATATTCCGCAAGTATCTCGACGTCACCGCGGTCATATCAAACGGTGATATGTACCAGATGGCGGGATGTAAAGGATCTTAACATCAAATGAGCCCCCGCTTTCGCAGAGGCTCTTATATATCCTAATTCTGCTGCTTCTTAAGCGCAGTCCTTACCGAACCCTTAGGATCGGTAATAAGCAGACGTACGATCCATATAACCAATCCGAGCGCAACAACAGAAAGCCCGAGAAACGCGTCATTCAGCATGTCTTCAAGCGCAGGAGTAAAGTATTCCGCCTTCAGTTCCGCGTATTCAAAGATCGCGTCCACAAGCCACATGATGGAAGCGCCCCAGTACAGGAAACAGAGGATTCCCAGCTTCATGCTGTCATCCTTTCTGTTATACCATTTAACGGTAACGATAACAGCAGCAAAAACCGTGATCAATAATGTCATTGTAAACTCCCTCCTTATGATTGCGTGCTCCGGGCATCCGCATTGGCAGAACGCTTCATAATGGAGTCTGCTGCCTTACACATGCCAAACCAGACGAGCGTGATCAATGCAGCCATGCATACCCCGACTGTGGCCATCTCATGAAACATCTCGGCAGCATCGGCCGGATCCGACATCGCAGTCAGGAACGGGAACCACGGGACAACCTCGCCGTGCCATACGTGCTCGAAAGCAAGCAGCACAACGCCTCCCCAAAGCATGTAGGTAAGCCATTTCAGTTTTCTGCTGAGCGGGATCTTGATCTCCTCTTTGGCTTCGTCCTTGACAGCCTCATCGACCGCCATGTTCTTTTCTTCCTTTTTTTCGGCACCCTTTTCGACCGCGGTAACTACCAGCGCTTCAAGTCCCGAGATAAGAAAACACGCCATAAAACTACCTCCTTAAAAAAATATACTAAAAACCGTCACGCGCATCCGACGGTCTAAAGCCGTTCTGACATACCCTGTATTTTCCGTTTGCAAAAAAACGGAGATATGCTCTTATTCCGTCGGGAATAAAGCATACCTCCGTGGTATACATATTGTCTGATAGTTGTGTCCGTTGCCGGACGGTCAGATGCGAATAACCGCATCTATGCGCTTCGGCGCATGTTGTCACCGGCTTCGGCCGGCAGACATGATACTGTTGTATTATAACATATTCAGCATTTGACGCAATCCTTAAGTTTCTCGACCGCCGCTTCCACCATATCGGACAGGCTGAGGTTCTGTACCCCGACCACCTGATTGTTGCAGTGGCTCACCGGCAGGAAAAGCTTGACCGCGCGGCTCTGTCCGACCGCCTTTGCCATCTCGGGAGTGATCTCGCCGAGCAGGGCGTCCGCAACGGTTATACCTATAGGTCCCACGATAACATCGGCATCACGGCACGCAACGATAACGGCATTTTCACCCGTTGCCGCAAAATCCGCACCGCCTTTGAGCATCGCGGAAGTAGCGATCGTATTTGTTCCTACGGCGTACAGCCCGCATTCCACCGGAGAGGCTTTGATCGCCTCTGCCAGCTTCTGCCCGAGCCTGCCGCCCTGACCGTCTATAATAACAACTTTCATATTTTCCTGCCTTAAACCATGTGAATGATCTTCTGGGGACATTTTTCGGCACACTTGCCGCAGCCTACGCACTTCTCATAATCGATATGAGCGATATTGTTCTCAACAGTCACTGCTCCGGCCTCGCACTGTTTCGCGCAGATACCGCAGCCGATGCAGCCTGTCGTGCATTTTGCCTTAACGTCCTTGCCTTTCAGGGTTGAGGAGCAGGCAACCGCATAACTTGCGCTGTAAGGTCTGAGTTCGATAAGGCTGTTGGGGCAGACCTTGGTGCAGGCCGAGCAGCCGGTGCACTTTTCCTTGTCTACTACGGCAACGCCGTTTACCACGTGGATCGCGTCAAACTTACATGCGTTCACGCATGAGCCGTAACCCATGCATCCGAAGGAGCATTCCTTCTCTCCGTGTCCGGGGATCAGCGCGAGCTTTCTGCAGTCCGCGATGCCCTGGTAGCGGTATTTAACGCTCGTTTTGTCACAGGTTCCCGCGCATTTTACGAATGCGACCATTTTAACCTGCTCTCCGGCCTCCGTGCCCATGATCGCGGCAATGTCGGCCTGACGTGAGCCCGCACATGCGTTGATGGGGGCTATGCCCTTAACTATCGCCTCCGCGCAGGCGTCGCAGCCGGCGAAACCGCAGCCGCCGCAGTTGCTGCCCGGAAGGCACTCTCTTACAGCCTCGACTCTCGTATCGGTCTCGACGCGGAATTTGATGGCAGCTATGCCGAGCAGGACTCCGATGATAAGACCCGTAACGCCTACAACGACGCCTGCTCTTAAAACTCCCGTCATACTGAAATCAAGGAGCGTGATATTTCCTAAAAATCTGATCAGTTCCATATCCGCACCCCCCTTAAATAAGTCCAGCAAAACCGCAGAACGCTATAGCCATGAGGCCTGCGGTGATGAGCAGGATGGGTGAGCCCTTGAGAACGTGAGGAATATCGTTTTCCTCGATCTTCTCGCGGATACCCGACATCAGAACTATCGAGATGCAGAAACCGATCGAAGTACCGAGCGCGTAAACAACGCTCTGCACAAAATTGTTGCCGTCCTGGACATTGGTAAGTGCAACGCCGAGAACACAGCAGTTGGTCGTGATCAGTGGAAGGTATACGCCGAGCGCTTTATAAAGCGCGGGGATGAACTTCTTTAAGATCATCTCTACCAGCTGTACCAGTGCCGCGATGACCGCGATGAATACGAGCGTATCCATGTAGTCAAGTCCTAAAGGCACCAGTATGAAAGTATGGATCGGATATGCGACCGCAGCCGCAACGGTTACCACAAAGATTACCGCGGTACCCATGCCCACGGCCGTATCGGTCTTCTTCGAAACTCCGAGGAAAGGACAGATGCCGAGGAACTGACTGAGTACGACGTTATTTACGAGCGCGGCGCCGATAAGGAGTAAAATAAGTGATCTGATCATTTATTGCCTCCTTCCTGCTGCCCGTTCGCTGCAGCTGCAGATTCGGAGATCTCGGGGAAGGCCTTCTTTGCCGACGCCTTCGCGTCTGCCTTCTTCGCCGCCTCTTCCTCCGCTATCTGCTCGAGCAGTCCGCGGTTCGCGGTGCAGACATTGCCGACACACTCGGCGCAGTTTCCGCCGCATGCGAGAGGCTCTGCGGCTGCGGGTGCGTCTCCGTTGGTCGCGGATCTGAGCTTTAACTTATTCTGGATCGCGGTAAGGATCGCGAGCACGAAGAATGCTCCGGGAGCCATTACAAATATCGAGAAGGGCTCGTATGCCGCAGGCATGATCTTAAAGCCGAACGCTGTGCCCGCGCCGTGTATCTCGCGCACCAGACCGATGATGGTCAGCGCGCAGGTAAAGCCGAGACCCATGCCAATACCGTCGAATATCGAAGGAAGCACCGGATTCTTGCTCGCATATGCCTCAGCACGTCCGAGGATGATGCAGTTTACAACGATAAGCGGGATGTAAATGCCGAGCGATTTGTTGAGTGCCGGCAGGTATCCCTGGATCAGGAGATCCACGATCGTAACGAAGGACGCTACGATAACGATGAACGAAGGCATCCTGACCTTATCGGGGATGATCTTTCTCAGAGCGGAGATCATCAGGTTTGACATTACAAGTACGGCCGTTGTGGAAAGGCCCATACCGAGTCCGTTGATCGCGGAGGTGGTTACCGCGAGTGTCGGACACATTCCCAGCATCAGTACGAGCGTGGGATTTTCTTTTATAAGCCCGTTATACAGGCGTTCTGTACATTTATTCATTTGTTTGTCCTCACGATGTAATTGATGCTGTGTGTTAATCGTTATACACATTCAGGAGCAGTTCCCGAACGACCTTAAGTCCGGCGTTTACGGATCTCGTTACGGCAGTCGTCGTGATGGTCGCGCTCGAGATCGCGTCTATCTCGGTATCACCGCTGATGTTGCGCTTGCTGAGCGAATACTGTCCGACCTTTGCGTCTTTGAACTGTGACTTGAACTTATCTTCCTTTGCATTCATTCCGAGGCCGGGGGTCTCAGAGATCGTAAGGAACTCTATACCTTTGAGGATACCGTCGTGACGGCTGACACCCATCGTCATCGTGATCTTGCCGCCGTAGCCCTTTGTGCTCGTAACGGTAAGCACGTATCCGAGCAGTGCGCCCGATCCGTCCTCGGCCATGAGTATCTCATCAACTGTAACACCCTCATATGCAGGATCGGAATCGAGCAGCTTTTTCGCATTCTCCAATGCCCATTCCGGCTCATTGAACTCTTTGGTGGCCGTCATTTCCGGGAATACGGCTTTGTATGCGTCGACCTGTGCCTTTGCCTCCGCCTGCGCGATCGGGTCCTTTGTGACCTCATACACAAAACCCAGCGCAACAGCCGCGATCAGCGTGATCGCAAAAAGGATCAGCGCATCATGGATCAAAGTGTTTTTCTGCTTTGTCTCACTCATTTTGCCGCGCCTCCTTTCTTTGCCTTTACGATACCGAAGGCTCTCGGCATCGTAAATCTTTCAATGAAAGGAACCAGCAGGTTGCAGAATATGATCGCGTAGGAAACGCCTTCCGCGGAATTGCTGAATACTCTT
>JAGCSS010000132.1 GCA_017964055.1 Lachnospiraceae bacterium | reverse complement strand
GTATTCCCATTTCTTATGGAGCTCGTTTGCGGAGCCGGGTACCAGCTCGTAAGGGCGCACATGGTAGAGGCAGCACATCAGCACATCTCCGTAGATCAGAGCGTGTGCTGCGCCTATCAGCATCGGCAGCGTAATCTTGAGGCCCTCGCTCTTTTCCATACCGGTGTAGTTGAGCGAGATGACCGGTATGTAGGACATGCCGACGCGGTCGAGCGCCTTGCGGATAAGCGCGACGTAGTTGCTCGCGCGGCAGCATCCGCCGGTCTGCGTCATGATGATCGCGAGCTTATGCGTATCGTAGCGGCCGGAAAGTACGGCCTCCATGAACTGGCCTACCGTGCAGATCGTAGGATAGCAGGCGTCGTTGTTGACGAATTTCAGTCCGTAATCTACAGCGGTACGGTTGTCGTTGTCGAGTACCTCAAAATGATAGCCGAATCTCCTGAATACGGGTTCGAGGATCGAAAAATGGATCGGGCTCATCTGCGGCGCGAGGATGGTGTAACCCTCTTCGCGCATTTCTTTTGTGAATTCGGTCTTATGATAATCTACGGGGCCGGGCTTGCAGGTGATGCATCTGTCGCGGCGCATGTTCATCGCAGCGATAAGGCTCCTGATTCGGATGCGCGCGGCGCCTAAATTATTGACCTCATCGATCTTCAGCAGGGTGTAGAGCTTGTTGCTGTTCTCGAGGATCTCGTTTACCTGATCGGTGGTTACGGCGTCCAATCCGCAGCCGAAGGAATTGAGCTGGATCAGTTCGAGATCGTCTCTCGTGCGGACGAACTCGGCCGCCGTGTAGAGTCTCGAGTGGAATACCCACTGGTCGACCACGCGGACGGGTCTCGCCGGATTGAAATCGAGCGGAATACTGTCCTCGGTAAATACAGTGAGACCGTAGGAGGCGATCATCTCGGGTATGCCGTGATTGATCTCGGGATCGATATGATACGGCCTGCCCGCGAGCACGATGCCGCGCCCGCCGTCCTTTTCCATGGCCTCAAGGGCGCGCCTGCCCTCACGTCTGATATCGTCCTTTGCGCGGCGCTGTTCGTCCCATGCGAGTTTCGCCGCCTGACGTACTTCCTTTTCGGGGATGCCGAAATCCTTTGTAAACAGCTGAACGAGACGGTCGGAGGCCGTCTTATCATTTGTAAACGCGATGAAAGGCCTGATGTACTCGACCTCGCCCGAAGTGATCTCCTCGATATTGTTCTTGAGGTTCTCGGGATAGGAGACTACCATCGGGCAGTTATAGTGGTTCTGTGCATCCTCGGTCTCCTGATACTCGTAGAAGACGCAGGGGTGGAAGATGCGCTTGATGCCGTTGTTTATCAGCCACTGCGCATGTCCGTGCGCGAGTTTTGCCGGATAGCACTCGGACTCGGACGGGATCGACTCCATGCCGAGCTCGTAAATCTTCCTCGAGGAGTCGGGGGAGAGTACCACACGATAGCCGAGGCGCGCGAAGAACACGGCCCAGTAAGGGTAATTCTCATAAATGTTCAGGACTCTCGGGATGCCGATAACGCCTCTGGGAGCAGCCTCTTCGGGAAGGGGCTCGTAGTCGAAGATGCGCTTGTATTTGTAGGCATAGAGGTTCTCGCCCTTTTTGATGTCAGAGACGGTCTTTAAGCCCTTTTCACAGCGGTTTCCCGTGATGTGCCTGCGGTTGCCGGGGAAGATATTTACCGTCAGCATGCAGTGGTTGGAACAGCCCTGGCAGTGCGTCGTTGAAGTCTTGTAAGTGAGAGAGGTGATCTCATCGATGGGAAGCATGGTCGTGGTCTGGCCCTTGTAGCGTTCCCTGGCGATCAGCGCAGCGCCGAAAGCGCCCATGATACCGGAGATATCGGGGCATGTCGCTTCAACGCCCGCTATGCGCTCAAATGCGCGGAGAACGGCCTCATTGTAAAATGTACCGCCCTGTACGACTATCTTTTCACCGAGATCGGAAGCGTCGGAAAGCTTGATAACCTTGAACAGGGCATTCTTGATGACGGAATATGCCAGACCCGAGGAAATATCCTGAACGGTCGCGCCTTCCTTCTGTGCCTGTTTTACGTTTGAATTCATGAAAACCGTGCAGCGTGTGCCCAGATCCACGGGATTCTTCGCGAAAAGCGCTTCTTTGGCAAAGCCTTCAGCGGTATAACCGAGCGAATTAGCGAAATTCTCGATGAAGGAGCCGCAGCCCGAGGAGCAGGCTTCATTCAGGAGAATGCTGTCGACGGTGTGATTCTTTAATTTGATGCATTTCATATCCTGTCCGCCGATGTCGAGGACGCAGTCCACGCCGGGCACGAAGAACTCGGCCGCGGTGCAGTGCGCGATGGTCTCGACCTCGCCCTCGTCGAGACAGAAGGCGGACTTTAAAAGAGCCTCGCCGTAACCGGTGGAGCAGGAACGGACTATATGAGCAGTGGCGGGAAGCTTTTCCTTTATGGCTTCCATCGCGCGGATGGCTGTCTTTATGGGGCTGCCCTGGTTGTTTGCGTAGAATGAGAAGAGGAGCTCGCCCTCCTCGCCGATCAGGGCAAGTTTGGTCGTGGTGGAGCCTGCGTCGATGCCGAGGAAGCAGTTGCCTTCGTAGGTCTCGATCGCTTTTTTGGCAATGACGGCGCGCGCATGACGTTCCCTGAACGCCTTGTAGTCTGCCTCATCCTCGAAAAGAGCAGGGAGGCGCTTGATCTCGAAGGCCATCTCCACACCCTTGTCGAGGCGTGTGATGAGCTCTGAGATCTGAGGCAGCGCCGGAGTCTCTTTTACGGAAGCGCCCGCCGCGGCATTTTTGGCGGCGAGAGCAGCTTCATTGCCTGCCTCGAGCGCAGCGCCCATGGCGGCAAAAAGATGTGAATTGTCGGGATCGACTATATTCTCATCGGTCAGATGAAGAGTCCTGATAAATGCCTTTTTCAGCTCGGGAAGGAAATGGAGAGGTCCGCCGAGGAAAGCAACGCAGCCGCGGATCGGTTTTCCGCAGGCCAGTCCCGATATGGTCTGGTTAACGACTGCCTGGAAGATCGAAGCCGCAAGGTTCGATCGTGTGGCGCCCTCGTTGATGAGGGGCTGGATATCGGATTTCGCGAATACTCCGCAGCGGGCCGCGATCGGATAGATCTCGGTATAGCTCTCGGCCTCCTTGTTAAGGCCTGTGGCATCTGTCTGCAGCAGGGCTGCCATCTGGTCGATGAAGGAGCCCGTACCGCCGGCGCAGACGCCGTTCATGCGCTCCTCGAGACCGCCAGTAAAGTATATGATCTTGGCATCCTCACCGCCGAGTTCTATGGCCACGTCGGTCTGGGGCGCCACGGCATTCAGGGCCGAGGCAACGGCCACGACCTCCTGAACAAAGCCGATGTTCAGCGCCTTGCCGAGGTTGATCGAGCCCGAGCCGGTGATCCTGACGTTGAGCAGGCATTCGCCGAGCTGTTCCTTGGCCTTTTTGAGGAGGTCGGCGAGGGTTTCCTGGGTGTGCGCCATATGGCGCATATATTCTCCGAATATTATATTGTTGTTTTCATCAAGCACTACCAGCTTGACCGTAGTGGAACCGACATCGATTCCCGCACGATATGTGTTCATGTTCTTTTTCCTTAGTTTTTTATTGCGACGGGGTATGGTTTTACAAACCGCATCGCTATATATAATAACATATTTGTCCGGGAAAGGAAGTGAAGTTTTGATTAATTTTCAAGAGGAGATTGTGTGTTGATATTTTCAGGCAAATCAGATACCATTGATTATAGGAAATTATGCAATGCAGGTGATGATAATGACTGACAACAGGAAAAAAAGCGGGAATACGCCTTCTCCGGCCCGCAGGACGGGCTCGGGCGGCAAGAGAGCTTACGTGGCAAACGCTAGGGACTCGGCTGCCGCCAGACGTGGGAAAGCGCCTGCTCCCGCGAGAAATACGGGTTCACATACGGGCAGCCGCAGTTCTTCGGGCAGCGGCACCGGACGCAGCAGGGCAGCCGCACCCTCACGCAGACGCAATACATATGAGGATGACGGACAGCTGAAATTCCGTTTTGAGGAGGACGATTCCTTAAAGGACGAGATCACCATCATTTTGATACTCCTCGCCGGAGTGCTGATGGTCCTCAGCTATTTCCATCTTTGCGGAAGCTTCGGAGAACTGCTGACCAAGGTGATCTTC
>JAGCSS010000131.1 GCA_017964055.1 Lachnospiraceae bacterium | reverse complement strand
GAGCAGCCTCCCGTAATTGTATTTTGTAAGAAGGTTGACCATTTTTTTGTCAGGAATGCCGGGTGTTACGATCCTTACGTCGATACCCGACTTCGCGGCCCTGATAAGCGTGTCCCCGAGGCTGTCCTCGATCACGAGATAAGGCGTCGAAATATAGAGAAAATCGTGTGCCCCCGCGCAGAATGCGGTGATCGTATCATAAATCGGATTGTCGGGATTGTTCTCGGGTCCGTCGGATATGATCTGGCAGTAGGAATGCTCCCTGCCCGGGTCCGCCGTCGGTCTGTAGCGGTCCACGTCCCGTTCCATATCGTGCACGATCATATCCCACATGCCGATGAACGTGGTCGTAAGCCCCCATACTCCAGGGCCTGTGATCCTTATGCCGCCGTCCTTCCAGTGTCCGAATCTCTCGACCGCGTTCACATATTCGTCGGCGAGATTAAAACCGCCCGTATATCCGATATCACCGTCTATCACAACGATCTTCTGGTGATTGCGGTAATTGAGGTAAAGCCTGTTCAGATAACGCGTGATCCTGTTGAATCTGGCAGTTTTTATGCCTGCCTCCTCCAGCTCGTTCCAGAACTGATCGTCGGTTCGCAGCATCGATCCGAAATCATCATACGAAAAGCGGATCTCCACTCCGGCCGCGGCTTTTTTCAGAAGGATCGGCCTGATCCTCTGCCAGAGAATGCCGTCGGCAACAATGAAAAAGCTCAGGAATATAAATCTTTCCGCGCTCTCCAGATCCTCGATCAAGGTCTCAAACGCGATCTCGCCGGAATCGAAGTATCTGAGAGAATTGCCCTCGGTGATCGGAAAGCCGTAATTCTGCGCAAGTCCCGCGAGGCCCTTATACTCGTGGAAATCGCCGGCAAAACGCTCGAAAACGGCGGGATCGGGCCTGTTGAACCCTCTCGCGTTATTCAGGTATGACAGATGCCTGCTGCGGATCTTTTTCGTTCCCTCGGGACGTCCCCAGAGCAGATACATGATCAGACCGGCTATCGGCAGCACCGCGATGATCACCATCCAGCCCAGCTTAAAGCTGTTGCTCGCGCGGTCGTTTACAATGCCCGTGACCGCGAATATGCAGATTATATCGACGAATATATACAGCAGAAGGCCGTATCTTGCGAGTCCGAAGGCCATCAGGAATATCAGGGCAAACTGCATCAAAACAAGAACAGCCACTGCGGCTGCCCTTATGAATCCGCTAAGATAAGTCTTGATAAAACCCTTCCCAAACATATATTCATCATATCTCACGCACCGAAAGAAATCAAGATATGCTATAATATTGACCGAGGGGGAAATGACCATGATAATCAGACGCACACCGGTAACGGAAAAACAGGAATTTCTATCGGCCGCAGAGCTTATCTGCGGGCTTTCGGGCACCTCTGCTCACAGTTCTTCGGACGGTGTGGCTGCATCTCCCGACAGCACCGGCATAAAGCCCGAAGACCTGCTTTTTTTCGATATCGAAACCACCGGACTTTCCGCGGATACATCATTTCTCTACCTGATCGGCTGCCTTTATCTGGATGAGGGCGAACCGGTCCTTTCGCAGTTCTTCTCCGAGGGTATCGGTGAGGAAGGCCTGCTGATCGACGAGTTTGACAGACTGCTCGCGTCTCACCCCGTTCCCGTGCATTTCAACGGCGCGACCTTTGATATTCCCTATCTCGACAAAAAACGCCGCAGGCTCGGCATCCCTCTGCAGGATATGCATGACGGCGGCTTCGATATCTTCAGATTGCTGAAGCCTTACAAGGCTCTGCTCGGTACCGGCTCTATGTCCCAGAAACGGCTGGAACTGTTCTGCGGCATAGACCGCAGTGATATGTATGACGGCGGCAGGCTGATCGAGGTATACAACCGCTATATCGCGATGCGCAGGCTCGAAACCCTCCGCAAGAATGCCGATTCGATCTATATTGCAAATACTGCCTCCGGACTGACCACTGCCGGTCCCGAAAGCTCAGGCGAGCTGCTCGAGCTGCTTTTCCTGCACAATTTCGAGGATGTCCTCTACATGCCGAGGGTTGCCTCTTTGCTCGCTCTGCCCGCATTTATCTCCGGCGGCTACAATATAGGCTCATGCGAAAAAACAAAAGAAGGAGAGCTCTTGATCACTCTCCTTCCCAAATATGACTCTGCTGATGCGGCTCTTAAGGGAACCCATGTCTGCAGCTGCAATCCCGGATCCGAGATTGCGCTTCGTACAGAGCCGGGCCGCTTTGAGTTCACCGTCCCTGTTGTGACGGAGGAACTCAAGCTCTTCTATCCCGACTACAAAAACTATTTTTATCTGCCCGCGGAGGACAGCGCCATACATAAGAGCCTCGGCAGCTTCCTGAACAGCTCCTACCGCACCAGATGCAAGGCCGACAACTGCTATACGAGACACACGCTCGAATTCATGCCCTTAGCCGGTGAGCTGGGCAAAAAAGATGAATTCCCTTTCCGCATCTTTAAGCGCTACTTTTCCGACAAATACGGATACGTAAGTGCGGAGGAAGTGCTGGGAAGTAAGGAGTTCTTGGATATATATATACAGAGGTTAGTAGTGAACATTAGATAAAGAGGTAGTCATGCTTCGAAAACACCTCAGCATGACCGTAAACAGCGCATAGCGCTGCCTCAACATCAAAAAAAGCGCGTTGACTCT
>JAGCSS010000018.1 GCA_017964055.1 Lachnospiraceae bacterium | reverse complement strand
CGAGGCCGTTATAATAGACTGCGGTTTTGATACCGATTTCTGTGAAAAAACTATAATGTTCCTTGCCGCATTCGCCGTTCAGGCTCTTTTTGCCGAGGAGCATTTTAAGGACAGACTCAGCCTGCGCATCGCGGGCTATGCGATCGCCGTACCGATATCGGCATTGTTCGTTTATCTCGGATGGCTCGAGGGCGATACTTTTCTCGGGATGAAAAAGGATAAGGTCGATGAACTCACCGTGTGCATCTACGGCACTTATTTCGCTTGCCTGATCCTCGCGACGCTTTATCATATGTACCGCAGGCAGCAGGAGAACTTTGAGGCATTCTGCCTCAAGACTTTTGTCGGCCTTCTGCGCACCACGATCGTTTACGGCCTGTTCGCGGGCGGTCTGGCGCTGATCATACTGATATTCAACGAGCTGATCTACGATACCGACGCTCTTATGGGCAGAGTCGAGATATTCCTTGCGGGAGGCATCTATGTTCCCGCATTGCTGCTCGTGCTGTCGGGCAAGAAGGATGATGTCGGGAAATTCGCCAAGATATGCGTTATGTATGTCTTAGAGCCCATGCTCGTTATGGCGATGGCGATCATCTACATCTACATCATCAAGATATTTGTTACGGGCGATATCCCTTCGAATACCGTGTTCGGCATCATTACGGCTCTGTTCGTGGCCGGCATGGTGATCTGGACACAGGCTCAGGGTATCGGGGAAGACAATATTTTCTGCAGGGCGGCGAATATCCTGCCGTTTATCTTTGTTCCGTGTATCATCCTGCAGGCATGGAGCATCTTTATACGTATCGGTGAGTACGGAGTTACTCCCGACAGATACTTCGGAGTGGTGCTTGTGATCTTTGAGCTGATCTACATGCTGCTGTATCTGTTAAAGCGCATCACCGGACGCGACTGTGTTTCAGCGATCATATGGGTTGCTGCGGCGACAGTCGCCATTGTGCTGCTCGTACCTTATGCAAACTACGCGTCGGTCAGCGTCCGCTCGCAGGTTAAGCGCCTGTCGGGCATTACCGTGAACGAACAGCTGAAGAGCTCCGATCAGGCCGGCATGGTGGGTTCCTCGTACAGGACTCTCACGGGCAAATGCGGCTTCCGCGGCGAAGAGGCGGCGGAGGAGCTCTATACCGAGGCAGAGCGGGAGATACTCGCTTCCTGCTATGACAATTCACTTTATGCGGCCAGACCCGAGTATTTCTTAAGTGACGGCATCAATCCCGTTGATCTCGATATTTCGGCTTATAAAAAGCTTTCTTTCGCGGAAGGTTATGAGAAGGATCCCGAGAATACCCTGTTCACTCTAAAGGTGAAAGACTCGGTCGAGTATGAGGCCGATCTGTCGGGCTTTATCACCAATCTTAAAAACTTCGGGCGTGAGCGCGCGAAATCTTCGAAGTATATACCCTTCGATCTGGAAAACTATGGTCTTATCAGGCTGGACGAAAACCACGATCTGAAGATCATACGCTTCAGCAGCAACTATGATTCCGAAAAGGATGAGCTCGACTATCTCAATGTCGACTGCTATATTCTCGAGAAATGAGAAAAAGTACTTGACAGGAGGGGAAGTTTTGGATAGAATCGCTTTAGTGCTTTAAAGCGCAACGGTTTAAAGCGAAATATTCAAGAGGAGAATTGTTATGAACTCAACTGTCATTCTCAGCACGATCATGCTGGTGGTCTTCTTCGCGATCATGATCGGTGTCGGTTTTGCAACTCGTAAGAGCACAAAGGACGTTTCGGGCTTTGTACTCGGCGGACGTACCGTAGGCCCCTGGCTTACAGCATTTGCCTTCGGTACCTCATATTTCTCGGCTGTTATCTTTGTAGGCTACGCCGGACAGTTCGGCTGGCTCTACGGAACCTCAGCTACATGGGCGGGCCTCGGCAACGCGTTTATCGGATCGCTGCTCGCATGGAACATCCTCGGCAGAAGAACGAGGATCATGACCCAGAAGCTCGATGCGAAGACCATGCCCGATTATTTCGGCAAGCGTTTCCATTCCACCCCTCTGAAAGTCATCGCGGCGGTCATCGTTTTCATTTTCCTGATCCCTTACACCGCATCCCTGTACAACGGACTTTCGAGCCTGTTCGGTCTGGTATTTGATATTCCTTACTGGGTAGTTATCGCGCTCATGGCGATCCTTACCGGTATTTACGTAATCTTCGGCGGATACATGGCTACCGCGATCAACGATTTCATTCAGGGTATCATCATGCTGTTCGGTATCGTGGCTGTTATCGCCGCGGTCATCAAGGACAACGGCGGTCTGCTCGCGGCTGAAAAGGCACTCGCAGCGATTCCTTCAGATGGATGGACCGGCGGCGGAGCATTTGCTTCGTTCTTCGGACCCGATCCTCTCGCTCTGCTGTTCGTAGTTATCCTGACCTCTCTGGGCACATGGGGACTGCCTCAGATGGTCGGCAAATTCTATGCGATCAAGTCTGAGAAGGATATCCACAAGGGAACCGTCATCTCGACGATCTTTGCTATCGTTGTTGCGGGCGGATGCTACTTCCTCGGCGGATTCGGACGTCTCTACGCAGACAAGATCCAGTACAACGCTTCAACAGGCAAGCCCCTGTTCGATACGATCGTTCCCACGATGCTTTCCACACTTCCTTCGGTCATCATCGCGGTGGTTATCGTACTCGTGCTCGCGGCTTCGATGTCAACGCTTTCATCGCTGGTACTTACTTCGAGCTCGACCTTTACGCTTGACGTTATCAAGCCTTCGATGAAGAAAGACATGACCGAGAAGAAACAGGTCTTCATCATGAGACTGTTCATCGTCTTCTTTATCCTGGTTTCGGCTGTTATCGCGGTCATCAAGGACGCATTCCCCGGACTGACCTTCATCGCTCAGATGATGGGTGTTTCGTGGGGCGCGCTCGCAGGCGCATTCCTCGCTCCTTTCCTTTACGGTCTGTACTGGAAGGGCATTACCAAGGCTTCCGTAGCCGTATGCTTCGTATGGGGCTGCGGCATCGCGATCACACAGCTCATCGTAACGCTCGGCGGCATCGATGTTTCGGGCTGGGGCAGCTTCCTTGGCTACATCTTCAAGTCCTCGATCAACTCCGGCGTGGTAGCCATGGTAGGCGGACTTGTTATCGTTCCCATCGTGAGCCTGTTCACACGCAAGCCTGAGGCTGTCGCAGTTGACGACATGTTCTCGAGCTTTGAGGAGAAGGTACAGGTTGCCAAGAAAGAGGCTCTGGATTGATAAACTGTCAGTATATACTTCACACAGAAAAGAAAACCCCGGAGAAGAAATTTCTCCGGGGTTTCTTTTTTT
>JAGCSS010000130.1 GCA_017964055.1 Lachnospiraceae bacterium | reverse complement strand
GCGCGGTGAAATTGTAGTAATCCGTCTCGATCTCTGGTCCCTCGAAGATCTGGAAGCCCATCTAACCGAAGATATCGACTTTCTGATTGCGCACCTGTGTATTGGGATGAAGATTTCCTTTCGCGGGCTTAACAGAGGGCAGAGTCACATCGATACTCTCGCTCTCGTATCTCTTCTTCATCTCGGCTTCCTTAAGCCTTGCGTCAACCGCGTCAAACTGAGCCTGTGCCCAGTTCTTGATCTCGTTTACTTTTTTGCCGTATTCGGCCTTGAGCTCATTGGGGATCTTCCCCATTTCCTTCATCAGCGAACCGATCTGACCGTTCTTCGCGTCCATCAGGGTCTTGCGGTACTCGTAAACGGCCTTGGAACTCGCGATATCATTTAACCGGCTCGTGATCTCATCTTTTATGGCAATAAGCTTTGAGCTTAATTCGTTAAGATCTGCCATGATCTTTCCTCCCTTTTTTCTGTATTATGAATGCTCTTTTTTTACAGAGCATTTGATCCGTTCATTACTCTTCTTCAAGCTTCAGTACGCTCATAAATGCGTTCTGAGGTATCTCAACGCTGCCGAAGGTCCTCATTCTCTTCTTGCCTTCTTTTTGCTTCTCTAAGAGCTTTTTCTTACGGGAAATATCGCCGCCGTAGCACTTGGCAAGAACGTCCTTGCGCATGGCCTTAACTGTCTCGCGCGCTATGATCTTGCTGCCGATCGCAGCCTGGATCGGGATCTCGAAAAGCTGTCTCGGGATATTGTCCTTCAGCTTTTCGCACATCTTTCTCGCACGCTCGTAAGCACCTTCCTCGTGAATGATAAAGCTCAACGCATCAACTTCCTCGCGGTTAACGAGGATATCGAGCTTAACGAGCTTAGAAGGAACATAGCCCTTAAATTCGTAGTCAAAAGAAGCATAGCCCCTCGAGCGGCTCTTTAATGCATCAAAGAAATCGTAAATGATCTCGTTGAGCGGCAGCTCGTATTTGAGCATGGCGCGTGACTGCTCCATGTACTCGATGCTCTTGTAGATGCCGCGTCTTTCCTGACACAGGCTCATGATCGCGCCGATAAACTCGGTAGTTACCATGATCTGAGCATCTACAAAGGGCTCCTCCATATGCTCTATCTCAGCGGGATCGGGCATATTGGTGGGGTTTGTCAGGTCTATGACTTCGCCGTTTGTCTTGTATATCTTGTAGATAACGCTCGGCGCCGTCGTAATGAGGTCCAGATTGTATTCTCGTTCGAGTCGCTCCTGTATTATTTCCAAATGCAGGAGCCCCAGAAAGCCGCATCTGAAGCCGAAGCCGAGGGCTACGGACGTTTCGGGCTCAAACTGCAGTGAAGCGTCGTTTAACTGAAGCTTCTCCAGCGCATCGCGGAGATCGGGGTACTTCGAGCCGTCCGCGGTGTACATGCCGCAGTAAACCATCGGAAGCACTTTCTTATATCCGGGAAGCGCCTGTTTGCAGGGATTGTTGGCGTCGGTCACGGTATCTCCGACACGTGTATCCTTAACGTTTTTCAGTGAAGCTGTGATATAGCCTACCATGCCGGCAGAGAGCTCGTCGCAGGGGATAAACTGTCCGGGACCGAAAATACCGATCTCCACGACATCCGCCTCTGCTCCGGTCGCCATCATCTTGATCCTGGTATTGCGCGTTAATGTGCCTTCCTTTACTCTTACGAAGACTATAACGCCCTTGTAGGGATCATAGACCGAATCGAATATGAGGCACTGCAGCGGACCGTTTGGGTCGCCTGAAGGCGCCGGTATCTTTTTTACGATAGCTTCGAGCACATCCTCGATATTTACGCCGTTTTTGGCGGAAATAAGAGGCGCGTCCTGAGCCTCGATCCCGATCACGTCCTCGATCTCCGCTATGACTCTTTCAGGCTCCGCGGAAGGAAGGTCGATCTTGTTGATAACGGGGAAAACCTCGAGATCATGATCGAGTGCCAGATATACGTTAGCCAATGTCTGCGCTTCGATGTCCTGTGCGGCGTCAACTACGAGCACGGCGCCCTCGCACGCAGCCAGACTGCGTGAAACCTCGTAGTTAAAGTCTACGTGGCCCGGAGTGTCGATCAGGTTAAAGATGTACTCGTTGCCGTCCTTTGCCTTATATACGGTGCGCACGGTCTGAGCCTTGATCGTAATGCCTCTCTCGCGCTCGAGATCCATATTGTCGAGCACCTGATCCTGCATCTCCCGGAGGGTCAGCAGTCCGGTCTTCTCGATGATACGGTCGGCAAGCGTGGATTTTCCGTGATCGATATGGGCTATAATACTGAAATTTCTGATTTTGCTCTGATCTGTTGCCATATAATATCTTTCCAAAAAACTGAATTCTGTTTATAGATCCGAAAGCCGCATATAACAGCTAAAGGATCATTCTTCCAGCGGTAGAACCTTAAGGAGTTCCTCACATACGGGCTCCATCTCGGGAACCTCGAGCAGCTCGATCTCGCCGGCATCGACACGCGCGGCGATCTTCGGATCCATCGGAAGGCTGGCAAGGAGCTTGAGGCCGAATTTGTCGGCCACTTCCTCGCAGTGACTCTCTCCGAATACCCGGATCTTCTCGTCGCAGTGAGGACATTTAACATAGCTGTAGTTCTCGATGAGTCCGAGGATCGGGATATTCATCATCTTTGCCATGTTTACTGCCTTTGAAACGACCATCGATACGAGCTCCTGAGGGCTCGTTACAACGATGATGCCGTCAACGGGCAGAGACTGGAAAACGGTAAGCGGCACATCGCCGGTTCCGGGAGGCATATCGACAAACATATAGTCTACCTCGTCCCAGAAAACCTCACTCCAGAACTGCTTGACCGTGCCTGCGATGACCGGACCTCTCCAGATAACGGGAGCGTCCTCGTTCTGCAGCATCATATTGATCGAGATGACCTTGATGCCGCTGTGAGTGATCGCGGGAAGTATGCCCATCTCACTGCCGAGCGCCTGATCATGTATGCAGAAGGCCTGCGGTATCGAAGGACCGGTAAGGTCTGCGTCGAGAATAGCTGTCTGGAAGCCCT
>JAGCSS010000129.1 GCA_017964055.1 Lachnospiraceae bacterium | reverse complement strand
GACCTGCAAATATTTAAACAGGATTAAACTTATACTTGACTATACCGCATACGGTAAAGTCCAGTATTATGCGGCTTCCGAGCATTTAAGCATGGAAGAACCGGTCTTTTCAGACAGCGTTTCCGTGACGTTTTTGCTGAGTGATGAGGAGCGCGGACGACTCCTCTCCTATGCTACGGAGGCCACCTCGGGCAAGGCGGGTATCGAGGACCTGGGCAAGAGCTGGGTAACTGTTTTGACATAAGAAAACAAACATGCTATTATGTCGTGGAGGACCGCACAGCCGGTTCATTCACACGATCAAGAACGGAGATTACGGATATGAGTTTACTTTCAGACTGGCGAAGCTACGCCTATGAAACAGAAAAGTCCCCCAAAGAGAATCAGGTATTCTGGGCCAACTATTTTGCGATCGAGCAGGGCATCTACGAGAAGCTCCTCGCAGACCCCGACACAGTCGTTAAGGGCACGGTCAAGGAACTGGCTGAGAAGTACGGCTGCAAGCTGCAGATCATGGTAGGATTCCTCGACGGTATCAACGATTCCTTAAAGACACCCAATCCCATCGAAGACATGACCGAGGATACCGAAGTATCTCTCGACTTTGACAAGGAGAAGCTCTACTACAACATGGTAGGCGCAAAGGCAGACTGGCTCTACAACCTGCCCGCATGGAACGACCTGCTTACGGAGGAGCGCCGCAAGGAGCTCTACAAGGAGCAAAAGAATTCGGGCACCGTACGTGCAGCGAAAAAGATCTTCCCCAACGATCCCTGCCCCTGCGGAAGCGGCAAGAAATACAAGCATTGCTGCGGAAGAAAGTAATTCAAAAGTTAAATCGGGATATAAAAAAGGAGCCTGTCACCATTCTGTGGTGACAGGCTCTTTTTACTGTACGTTTATTATACTTTATCGATTGACAACCTTTGCATTCTCCGAAGAATCGGACGCTGCCGCCGTCTCCGCCTCAAATGCGCTGTCTATAAGCATCATCATCTCGAGTACGCTTCGGAAATTCTCTTCCCTGTTTTTCTCCAGCCAGCATAGTGTTCCCTGCCAGGAAGCATTCTGTCTGAACATAACCCTTACACTGAACGTAGCCTTTTTTCCCCTCGCGTTAGACATAACAGGACAAAGCTTGGTAGGATCTGAAATGTCTCTATTCTCCTCTGTCGATTTCTTTTCTGTAACTGCTGCGCGCTTTCCGAACCCACGGCATCTCATGGTTGCCTGCGGATACTCACCCTCATCAAATATCTTATCGATCGTTTTTACCAGAGTGATAACGCTGTTAAAGGTTTCCGGTTCACTGTGTAAAGAGCTGAAAATTCTGCCTTTCATTTCACCGGCACTGTATTCATCAATACAAATACCGATGGAACTGAGATCATAAATACTCATCAGCATCGCTCCTTTCATCCATATCTGGAACTATTATCCCCCAAAAGAGTTACTTTTCGGATACATTTTCAGAGCTTTTGTAAACTTTTTTCATTTTTTCGGTTTACTTTTCAACAGGCTGTTTTGAACGCTCAAACATCTCAAGAATGTCGGAAGACGGCTCTTTATCAAGCTTTGATACGATCACTGCCGCGATAAAGCTGCAGATAAAACCGGGAATGATCTCATAAATACGTGTCAGATCCGAAAGGAAAACATACCACAGCGCATCAACCGCAAAGCCTGTTACGATACCGGCAACGGCTCCCTTGTAGGTAAGTCTCTTCCAGTGCAGCGAGAGCAGGATCGCAGGTCCGAACGCGGCGCCGAACGCAGCCCATGCGCACTCTACCAGATCCATGATACCCTTGCAGTTCGGGCTCATCGCGATCAGCAGCGCAACAATCGAAATGACGATAACAACGATACGGCCGGCCCAGAGCATTTCCTTATTCGTAGCCTTTTTGCGGAAAACGGGCTTATATACGTCCGAGGCAAATGCCGAGGACGACGCGAGGAGCTGTGAATCCGCGGTACTCATCGAAGCAGCCAGGATGGCCGAGAGCAGCACGCCCGCGATAAATGCGGGGAATATCCTGCGCACGAGCACTATGAATACCAGGCTCCTGCTGTCAACTTCCAGATATGTGCCGAGGTACTCATGCGCTACCAGAGCCACAACCGAGGCCATGCCAAGGATCACAAATGTCCAGCAGGTACCGATTACTCTCGATTTCTTCATTTCCTTTTCCGAACGGATAGCCATGAATCTTACCAGAATATGAGGCATGCCCATGTATCCGAGACCCCAGCCGAGGCCGCTTAAGATATCCGAAATGCTCTCCCAGTCAAATTTACCGCTCGAAAGTACATTATAATAGTTTTCAGAGGTCACAACCTGTGCCAGAGGCGCGAAATCGGCCTGTCCCATTATAATCGTGACAACTATCGGAACCGTCATCAGCGCCATCAGCATCAGCATACCCTGGATGAAATCGGTCCAGCACACCGCATTGAAGCCTCCGAAGAATGTATATACCAATATGATGATCGTAGCGCCGATCATGGCGGTCTTTGTATCCATGCCGAATACGGTATTGAACAGATTGCCGCATGCCACGATGCTCGATGCCGCATAAATGCAGTACGCAACGACAAATATCACCGCGCATATTATCTGGAGCGCTTTGCTCTCGGATTTAAAGCGGCGTGTAAGATACTGAGGTATCGTGATCGAGTCGTCCGCGATCATCGAGAAACGTCTCAGCCCCGGAGCTACGAACAGCCATGCGCAGAGTGTTCCGATAAAGAGACCTATCGATATCCAGATCTGACCCATACCGTACGCGTAGATCGATCCGGGCAGTCCCATGAGCACCCATGCGCTCATATCGGATGCTCCGGCAGAGAGCGCGGCCACCCAACCGTTCATCTGTCTGCCGCCGAGGAAGTACATCTTGTCTCCTCCGTCGCTCTTTCGGCTCTTAAAATAAAAGAAGACGCCGATCGTGACAACAACGATCAGATACAGCACAAAAGCCAGTATTTCAGCGAAATTGTTCATATTGATCTCCCTTCGTCAATATAAGTTTTACTTATACTTGCATTATTTTTTCTAATTCTTTTTGAGTATATGAGCTTTATTTCCAAAAATCAAGTCTTTATTGCAAAAAAATAAAACAATGTTATTATATAGATAAGAAAAACTTATATGATCCTGTTTTTGAAGCAAATATCTCAGATAAAGGAGCAAAGACATGTCTGTAAGAAAATATGCCGCATTTATCAAAGTGACCGAACAGGGTTCGGTGACCGCAGCAGCCGCTGAGCTCGGCATCTCTCAGTCGGGACTCACCCAGCTGCTCAACTCCCTCGAGGACGAGCTCGGACTCACACTGCTCATCAGGAACCGTTCGGGTGTCAAACTCACCGAGGAAGGCGCCCAGCTCCTCCCCCTCATGAAGGAGGTCCTCGAGGCCGATGACAGAGTCCGCTCTCTGGCCGCATCACTGACGGGCACCGAGGCCGAAGACCCCGGCCAGATCCTCAAGATAGGCTCATTTACCAGTGTTGCGGTAAACTGGCTGCCCGACATCATCCGCAG
>JAGCSS010000128.1 GCA_017964055.1 Lachnospiraceae bacterium | reverse complement strand
CGTGATCGAAGCCTGCTGCCTCATGCACTTTCCCCAGCCGTCTCCGGGATACTCAACCTCGTAGAGCTTAACGTCCGCGCTGCAGCTGTCCGGCTGTTCGGTAAGAGCCCAGTCACATCCGGTAAAGTCTCTCAGCATCGTGGAACGCACGCGCAGGGAATTCTTTCCCCAGGGCTCGAGCCTTACGGTCTCGCCGTTGATCTTAAAAGTAAGAGTATTGCCTTCGTTGATAAAATTCATGATCCTCTCCGTTCCGTGCAAATGCACATATTCGATAGTAACGCAGGCGGTAATGCACGTACTCCGCCCAGTCTGAACGATATTATAAACAGGTCATGCCGATAAACCTACCCGACATTTTTGAAATAAAAACCGCAAAAAAACTACATGCCTTTAAGCTGCGGTATGATGACCGACACCTTTGTGCCGCGGCCCTTTTCGCTCTCTATGTCGATGCCGTACTCGGTACCGTAGCTGAGCTTTATCCTGCGGTTCACATTGTAGAGTCCTATGCTGTTCGTGCGGTCCTCGCTCTCATAACTGCCGAGCCTCTCTCGTAATTCCGTGAGCTCCGCCACGCCGATGCCGTCGCCGTTGTCCGATATCTCGATCACGAGCCTGTCCCCATCGGTATGCACGTCGATCAGCACCATGCCGCCGGTCTCACGCCCCTCGAGCCCGTGTACGATCGCATTTTCCGCGACCGGCTGCAGCAGCAGGGCCAGCATCCTGTAATCATCGGGATTAATGCCGTCCTGCACCTTTATATCGTAATTTACCCTGTCGCCGAAACGCAGCTGCTGTATCTGCAGATAGACCTTCAGGTGGTCGAGCTCCTTCTGCAGCGTGGTATTCTTTGTACCCGTATTCTCCAGCACATAGCGCATCGATTTTCCGAGAAGTCTCGTGGCGTTCGCAACCTCCGCGTCCCCAGCCGCGAGCGCCTTCATCCTGATGGTCTCGAGCGTATTGTAGAGGAAATGGGGATTGATCTGGCTCGAGAGCATCTTGAACTCGATCTCCTGCTGGTCGTTCCTGATGTTCTGCGCCCTGATCTGAGCCTCGTACTGCTCCGCCTCCATGCGCTGTATGTCGAATACCATCTTCCTGAGATCCTCGAACGCGTCCGCGAGTTCCTCGCTGCCGCGCATCTCATCCTTCATTTCCCTGTATTCGCCGCGGCTGGCCTTGCCCATCTCGTCGCGCAGAACACGTACCTGAGACGTAAACCTCCGCGTAAATATCGTGACAATGATCAGCGGCAGCACTACGGCCGCAGCCAGGATCATATAGCTGATCCTCACCAGACGCCTGACATTGTCCATCGCGTCGGTATCGTAGGAAATGAGATACAGCTTGTTCGCCGATCTCGAGAGCTTCAGGGTATTAACGCACACGAGCGAATCGCGGCCGTTGTAGTCGACCTCGCCCGCAAAAGAAAAGAATTTGTCATCATAATCGATCTCGACATCCGGCTTTTTGCCGTACAGCGACTGCAGGCTGCCGAAGGCCACGGGCTGATCGTCGATCGATATCATCGTGGTGTACTTGGAATTGGTGAGACGGCTGGCCAGATATGAGTCCCTGACCTTGATCATGATAACGGCTTCGTGTTCGCCGCCGACCAGCACCATTTTACGCACGAGCACGAGGTTCCAGGTCTTGTTCGTGTTGCGGCTGTCGAGGGACTCGTAAGCCATCCAGAACGGGATGTACTGCTCCGAAGCCTTGGTGTACCAGTCGGACTGCCTGATCTCATCGGTAACCTTGTGGAACTGTCCGTAATCAACCATATCCTCGCGGTCGATGTACACATATATCCCGTCAACGCCGGCGTATCTGGCCGCGTATTTGTCGAGGAGGGTGGTCTTGGACGCAGCGGTGAGCATCTCCTGCTCATCCCTGTATTTGCCGCTTAAGAAACTGATCAGACTGTCGTTGTAAACGATGCTCTCGGATATCGTGAATATCTGCGTCGTGATCTCGTAGATGGTCTGCCTGACACCGTCGTTGTTGGCGGCGAGCAGATCGGCATAGTATTGTTTCTGCCTGGTCTTTACCGTAGAAATGAGGAACGAACCGATGATCGCGAGCGGCAGAAAAACAGCCAGACAATAAACCATTATCAGCTGGCTGCTTAACTTCCATCTTCCCACGCCGCCCTTTCTGCGGGCGGCGGTTCCGTTTTTGTCCGTTTTGCTCATAGTTCTCCGGTATTATTCGGGCATGTAATCTTTATTCCACACATGATTATCCCAACCGCTGCTTTCAGTCTTCTTTGTTGCACTAAGAAATTCATCGTCATCCAACAGGAAGAAAGCATCATTATCCCCTGTTGTATCATTCCATGTTACGTCGACATGGTACCATTTTCCATCTACTTTGACACGGTTCCAGACATGTTCTCCGTTAGCGCTCGTCATGATGTAGTTCTCCACACCGAGGATCTCGAGGCAGAGCTGGTAAGCCGATGCGTAGGACTCGCATACACCCTTGCCGTTTAAGAGCACGCCTGTGGCGTCATGAGGCGGCGTGATCTTATAAACACCGTCTATTTTCTCAACTATGCTGTCCAGGCCCTTCAGCGCTGCCCAGTTATCGTAATCTCCCATATCGCAGATCCTGTTGTTGATGTAGAGGAGCTGCTTTCTGAGGTCAGAGCTGTCCTTCACCGCATCGTCAACGATGCCCTGCGCCACTTCGAGCAGTTTCTTTACGGTGGCATCGGCTTCGTAATCGGTATGCTGCAGAAGGACTACTGCCTTCCAGCCGTCCTTGTAGATCATCTCGATGGTGAGGTTCGCGTACTTATCGGTCTCGTAAGCCTTGTAACCGTACATGTACTGGTTTCCGTAACCCGAAAACGCGCAGTACTCGCTGAACAGCTTATAGAGATTCTCAAACCAGCCGGTGATTGTATCTTCGTTGTTCGCGACCTTGATCGTAAATCTCTTGGCTCCGGCCCTCAATGCCTCGCGGGCATATGACGCAAGCTGCTCATTTGAGGTAATGGGAGTATCAAAGGTGATCTCCTCACGG
>JAGCSS010000127.1 GCA_017964055.1 Lachnospiraceae bacterium | reverse complement strand
GCTCCGCACTTGTCCGCGATCTCACGGAAACGCTTGAAATCGATGGCACGCGCATATGCGCTCGCTCCGCAGATGATGAGCTTGGGCTTGCACTCCATGGCGATGCGCTCTACTTCGTCGTAATCGATATATCCCTCGGAGTTAACGCCGTAAGGAACGCAGTTGAAATACATACCCGAAAGGTTAGCGGGCGATCCGTGTGTCAGATGTCCGCCGTCCGCAAGGCTCATGCCCATGTAGGTGTCCCCGGGCTGAAGAAGAGCCGTCTCAACAGCCTGATTGGCCTGGCTGCCGGAATGAGGCTGAACATTGGCATAGGTGCATCCGAACAGCTTCTTTGCGCGCTCGATGGCTAAGGTCTCGACCTCGTCAACATACTCACATCCGCCGTAGTAGCGATGTCCGGGATAACCTTCCGCGTACTTGTTCGTGAGGGGGCTTCCCATGGCGGACATAACCGCCTTGCTTACGAAATTCTCAGAAGCGATCAGCTCGATGTGGTCGTTCTGGCGCTGCATCTCGCGTGTGATACTCGCAGCGACCTCGGGGTCAACCGCTTTGATCTCATCATAGTTGTACATAATCTTCCCTTTCCTTCCTCTTTCTCCTTTTTCCCGTAAGGACACTGACTGCCCTAAACATTCAAGATGATATTATACTTGTCTGAAAAATACAAGCGAAATCAGGCAAAATCATTTTGTTCAGTCTATACCATTTTTGTGAAGGATGGCCGTGATCAGCTTTTCCTGACCGATGTATTTGGCTTTGAGAGCCTCGATATCGTTCAGCGCGCTGTCCTGCTGGCGGATATTGTAATCGAGACGCGCGCGCAGCTTGTTGCGCCTGCGTGAGACGGCATCCTTGAAATCCACGAGCTCCGTACGGTCGAGCAGCACCTCGGGCTGGCTGACCCAGGCATCGGTCTTTTCCATGCCCGCAGCGGCCAATGCGCGGGCCATGCGCTCGGTATAGCTGTTGAGGAGCTGGGTGTTTTTCATGTAGCGTTTTTCGGCCTCTTTCTGCCTGACATAGTTCTCCCAGACATAGCGCAGCTCCTGCAGGGAGTTGACGCCGTATTTGTCATAGGAGTAATCAAGGACCGAGGTGGTATTTACGTATTTGATCTTGACCTTGTTGAGGAGCATGTTGGCGCGGTTCATCATGTATTCGGTCTTTTTGACGTCCTTTTTGCACTCCCCGACGGCCATGATGTAGTAGACGATATATCCGATCGCGGCAACGCCCGTGATGAAGAAAGGCACGGTAAAATCCTTGCCCGTCTGCCCCGAAAGGACTATCAGCGTGATAAATATCAAGAGAACGACCAGAACGATCGCGTAAGACATCTTATTGAGGAAATTCCTCTTTGATTCGGCATGTTCCTTCTCGTAGCCGATGCTGCCCTTTTCGCCTTCGAGATTGCGCATGTCATCTTTGATGAGCACGAGGAAATTCTCGTGTTTTTCGAGCTCTCCGAGCTTTTTCGGAAACTCGTGCTCGTACATTTCCATGGTATGGTAGAGATCGTCGCGGATCCTTTTTTCGCCGGTCTGGAATCTGACGCGCTCGTTCTCGAGGCTCAGCATCATGCGCGCCGCATCGGCGATCTCGCCGCGCGACTCCTCATCCATCTGCTCATAGCGCTGGATATCCGCGAGATACTGCGTGACCTGCGCGTATTCGTTTTTCGTCTCTTCCTGCTGCGCGCGCAGGTAAGTGACCTGATCGCACAGCTCCGAGGTAAGGCGGGATAGATCCTCTTTGGCTATTTTGCCGCCTCTGCTCGCAGCGATGGCTTCATCCACCGTCATCCGGGAATAATCCGTCATGAGCTCGTCATGCGGCTTCTTCTTTCTACCGAAAAGTCCCATACCTTTACTCCGTAACCGCCGACCTGTAGCCGGACTTAAGTACCGTGATCATCTCATCGGAAAGCCTGTCGAACTCCGAGGTCCTGCCCTGCTGGTAGAGGACCTTCAGCCTGTCAAGCTGACCGAACTCTCCGGCGTTTTCTATCCGCGCGGTCGCATTTTCTATATCTTCCTCGATCTTTTTAAGCAGCTCGCCGTTGTCTAGCAGCCTCGTCGCCTCTTTGATGTACTCGTTGTCCCTGTGTCCGAGCCTGAGCGCATAGAAATAGCATTTGAGCGATTCTCGCGACTCGTTGCGCTCGTAGGCCTCGAGGAACATCTCCGCCGCCACGTCGTAACGCGCGCTCCTGACGTTGATCACGCCGATATTGTGCATGATGTTGCCGTATTCCTGCGTGGAAAGGGTGCTGCCCTCCACCGAAGAGATGATGCCTTTGTATTCCTTCAGGGCGTCCTTATAATAACCGCCCTGCATGTACCTGTCCGCCCTGCGCTTTCTGCGCCCCGCTGCCGACATGCCCGCGAGCTCGTCAAGCTCGTCGCAGATCCTCCTGATCTCACTCTCATCGTAGAAGTCGCCGGTGCATAAAATGACGACGAGGCGGCTCTTCAGATCCGCTTTGGTGAGCACGAGCTGTTCGAGCAGGTCGCCTCTTTCGGCAAATCCGAGCTCATCCCTGATGAAAAGCGCCATCTCCCTGTCGATCATGTTCTCATCGAGCATGTCGAGCTGTGCGCGCAGGCAATAGCAAAGCTCCTCGATCGTGTAAACGTTCACGCCCGAGGTTTTGAGTGTGTATGGCCTGACGGCTTTTTTGCCCGCGCATAGGATAACCTTACTCATCAGATCTTAAGCACCTGCTCCCATATTTTATGATTTGTCGGATATATGTCTCCGAAGCCCATGTCCCTGACCGTGATAACGCAGGTATCGCGGTTCGGGAACCGAAGCCTTATATTCATCCTGTTGGTCCTGTCGCCGCGAAGGTTCAGCGTCTCGAGCGTTACGATCGCGCAGACGAAATCCTTTTTCAGGACATTGTGTATGATAAAATCGAGCTCGTTGGTCTTGTCCATGATGACCTCGATCTCGCGGCCCGCCTCGCTGCAGGGCTGTCCGATCGACGCGAGCTCCATCTCGCGGTAGGCACCGTCCGAAAATGCCCGGATCGCAATGCTGCTCTTTAATACCGAGTCGCCGACCAGCAGATATCCGTCGGCTCCGCCGTCGAACATCAGCTGCGCCGCATATCCGGCTCCTTTAACATAGAGGTTTTGTCCGCGGAATACACGCCTGCCGTTGCAGAGGTTTTTGAGTATGCCGTCCGCCCAGGCACTCTCGAAGCCCGCTCCGGTGAAATACAGAGCGGAGATTATCTGCTTGTGCAGCATCATCGAGGCTGTGTTCTCGAATGCGTACATCAGCCTGTCCGCCTCTTCGGGTGCCAGCATCGCGTAATTGATCTTGGAGGTGAGGTCGGTCTTCTCAGCCACTACCGTGATCGGTTCGCTGCGGCGTCCGAAGCTTAATCTGTAGAACAGGAATCCATCCTTTTCGAAATCGAACAGACCCACGTCATTGATCCAGATATCCTTGTTCTGGGATACCGCATAATACATAAAGCTCTCTAAATGAGTGACCATTCTAAGGCTGTCGGATCTGATGCCGAGCAGCTCGAGGGCTGATATTAAATTACGTTTTAACTTTTCATTGAACTGTGGTGCGGTGATCACAACGCCTCTGATCTTGGTGGCACCGATCCTGGCTTTGAGCGCCGCGAGCAGTCTCCTGAAGAAACGCTCGAGCAGCATGTCTGCGGCATAGTTCTGTCCGAATATGTCCATACTGCCGTTATTCGACGCAAGGGTCACGAGACCCGTGACCTTCATGCTCGCGGGGCCGGGTGTCAGGGCCGCGGCATCCTCTCCGAAGAGCCAGTCGCTGCTGTCGGGGAAGGCGCAGAGCATAGTGGGGATCCTGTATTTGCCGGGATCCTTCGAAAGGCATGCCGAATAGAGCTCACCATGTTCGTTCACATAGCTGAGCTGCGTAAATTCGTCCGTAAGGTCTATCCCTACGAGTACTGCCTTTTCGTTCTCCATTGCCGTCCTTTCGTTTATATATCAGTTTATCTTATGCTAATGTTAAGTTTGACTTATGTCCCATATCCGACTGAAGTGTCAGAACAGAGGCTCAAAAAGCTGCTTTGCCAGCTGCTCATTCTTAATATAGTTCTCGAGGAGCTTCTGCATAGTCTTCGAGTCGTTCATCTCCCTCGCGGTGATGATCAGGTTCAGCTGCCTGTAGCCGGTATCCTCGTTGCCGATCAGCTCGGGCTCGAGACGAACCTCGCTGCTCTCCGTCACGATGTAGGAGTCGCTGTCCTCCTCGGTGATGTAGTATTGCAGCAGTTCTCCGTAGAACAGGACGAACTCGCTCACGAATATGCCGTATCCGAGATCCTTCATGTCCTCGTCCACATAGCTGTCATCCTCGTCGCCCGTAATCAGGCAGTAATGTATGCGCACATGCTTTCTCGGGTCGGTATGATACTCGATGTACTG
>JAGCSS010000126.1 GCA_017964055.1 Lachnospiraceae bacterium | reverse complement strand
CTGCAGGCGATATCGGATGCTATACGCTCGGCGCGGTCGCTCCTCTTTCGGTGCTTGAGACTACGGTCTGCATGGGTTCGTCGATCAGCACTCTTCACGGCATGGAAAAGGCCAAGGGCAAGGACTATGTGCGCGACTGGGTAGCGGTCATCGGAGATTCGACCTTCCTTCACACCGGCGTTAATTCGCTGATGAACATGTTCTATAATCAGGCGACGGGCACTGTCCTGATCCTCGATAATTCGACCACGGGTATGACCGGTCATCAGGATCATGCCGCTACGGGCAAGACCCTGATGGGTGAAGAGGTTCCCGCCATTGACCTGTACAAGCTCTGCCACGACGGTATCGGCATTGAGAATACTTATGTTGTCAATGCGTTCGATACCAAGGAGCTCGAGCGCCTGATCAAGCAGGAGACCGCCCGTGAGGCCGTTTCCGTACTTATCGTTCAGGCTCCCTGCGCTTTGCTCAAGAGCAACAAGCCGAAGCCCGCATATCACATCGATCCCGAGAAGTGCAAGAGATGCGGTGCGTGCATGAAGCCCGGATGCCCCGCCATCACCAAGGCCGAGGACGGAACGATCTCAATCAATGCCACAATGTGCAACGGCTGCGGACTCTGCGCAGGCCTGTGCAAATTCGGCGCGTTAAATCAGTAAGGGGGTAATGACAATGGAGACCAGAAATATAATGATAGTCGGTGTCGGCGGTCAGGGAACTCTCCTTACCAGCAGGATACTCGGCGGAATTACAATAAAAGCAGGCTATGACGTTAAGCTTTCCGAGGTTCACGGAATGGCTCAGCGCGGCGGCTCGGTAGTAACCTTCGTTCGCTACGGCGACAAGGTAAACGAGCCTATCGTAGAGGAAGGACAGGCGGACGTGCTGATCGCGTTCGAGAGACTTGAGGCTCTTAGATACGCGCATTTCCTGAAAAAGGACGGCGTGCTCGTAGTGAACGACCAGCGCATCGATCCGATGCCCGTAGTCATCGGCGCAGCAAAATATCCCGAGAACATCATCGAGGAACTCGAGAAGAAATATAAGGTCCTGAAGGTGAACGCGATGGACGAAGCTTTAAAGCTCGGCAACGCGAAGACCTTCAACATCATCGTACTCGGCATGGCTGCGCGCCACATGGATTTCAAGAAGGAGGACTGGCTCGAGGTGATCGAGAATACGGTGCCTCCGAAGACCGTTGATATCAACAAAAAGGCGTTCGAGCTGGGATATTCGATCGGGTAATTATTATATAGGTGACCAGCCAAGTTACGGCGTGGGCGGCAACGGGAAAACTTTCCGAGACACACTCTCGTTCCTCTCCTCAACGTAGCAGTACATAATCGACCACAATACGGTCGATAAGTACTGACGTTGAGGACGGGTCCGGAAAGTTTCCCCTGCAGCGCCCACGCCTTACTTTTTGGAGGATAATATATAAAAATATTGATACGATAAGGGTCATATCCTGTGTCGGAAACGCTTCGCATTTCTCTCTTTTTCACATATAAGATGCAACGGATGAGAATGATTTGCGAGTATATGTGTGTAGGGCCCGAGAAATAACCACGGAGGAGTGGAAAGATGGAAGACCAAACGATAGTTGAGCTGTACTGGCAGCGGGATGAAAGCGCGATAGCTGCGACTGCGTCCAAATACGGGAAATATCTGCACAGCATATCTTACAGGATACTGTCGAACACAGAGGATGCCGAGGAATGCGTGAACGATACGTACAACGCGGCCTGGGAGGCCATGCCTCCGCACCGCCCTTCGCTTCTTTCGACATTTTTGGGAAAGATAACACGGCGTATCTCGATCGACCGGTGGAGAAAGCTGAGTGCCGATAAGCGCGGAGGCGGAGAAACAGCGGTAGCGTTTGAGGAGCTCGAAGAGTGCGTATCGGGAAGCGGCAGCGTGGAGGACGAGGTCGAGCGCAGGGAACTGACGCGCAGGATCAATGAGTTCATCAAGGCATTACCCCGTACCGAACGGCAGGTTTTTATGTGCAGATACTGGTACGTGGATCCCGTTTCCGACATAGCGAAGCAGTTCGGTTTTTCGGAGAGCAAGGTCAAGTCGATGCTCTACCGGACCAGATGCAGACTCCGTGAAAAGCTCGAAAAGGAGGGATATTGATGAAAGCAGATGATCTGATCGATATGATAGGTGACGCTGACGACAGCCTGATCGCAGAAGCAAAAGCGGACAGGGACAATAAGAATTTACCGGGAAGAAAGGTGCCGCGATGGGTATACTGGACAGCGGTTGCGGCAAGTCTGTGCATTATCGCCTTTATCTCGGCGATGAAACTTTTCCCCGGCAACGACACACGGACCGGCGTGACGCTGGCAAAGGCGGCCGATCTGATGCAGGGGATCACGCCCGGAAAGACGGTATCCGGCAAAAAGGCAGCTGCATACAGCAGTGAAGTGACCGATTTTGCGGTAAGGCTTTACAGGACCTGTGACCAAAGCAGGACCGGTGAGGAAAACACGCTGGTTTCGCCGCTTTCGGTAATGCTCGCGATGTCCATGACAGCGAACGGCATGAGCGGCAAGACCCTCAAAGAGGCAGAGGATGTGCTCGGAATGTCCGTTGAAGATCTCAATGTTTTTGCGAATACATATACGCATACGCTCATGAACCGGATCAAAGCCGAAGGTTCGCTGAAGCTTGCTAACGCGATATGGTTCAAAACCGATCCGCGATTTACGGTAAATACCGATTTCCTGCAGATAAACGCCGATCATTACAGCGCGGATCTGTACGCTGCGCCGTTCGATAAGTCGACACTTGATGATATCAACGGCTGGGTCAGCAAAAAAACGGACGCGATGATCCCCGGGATACTGGATAACCTCTCCGAAGAGGCGATCATGTGTCTGGTCAATGCCGTGGCATTTGACGCGGATTGGGAAGAGCCGTATGAAGCGCGTCAGATTGAAGAAGGCAGCTTTAAGACCGCGGAAGGTGAAGAAAAACAGGTAACCTTTTTGAACGGAATAACACATCTGTATCTGGAGGATGAAAACTCCGAAGGCTTTATCAAAAAGTACAAGGGGGGAAAGTATGCGTTTGCGACAATCCTGCCCAAAGAAGGCATGATGCCCGAAGAGTATCTGGAGACGCTGACCGGAAAGCATCTTTCCCAAATGCTCGCCGGAGCCGAGGAAAGAACCGTAATAACCTCATTGCCGAAATTTACGACAGAGTACTCAAAAGAGGATATGGCAGACCTGCTCGGCGAAATGGGAATGAAGCGCGCATTTGACGCGGAAAAGGCGGAGTTTGGAAAGCTCGGGACCTATGAAGGAAAGAATATCCACATCAATAAGGTCGTACATAAAGCCTTTCTCTCCCTGGATGAAAACGGTACCCATGCCGGTGCCGCTACAGCCGCTACCATCACTTACGGCGGTATCATTTCACCGGAGGAAATGCGTGAGGTCAGACTTACCCGCCCGTTCATCTACATGCTGATCGATACGGAGGCTAATATCCCGATATTTATCGGGACGATGAGAGACCCGGAGAAATGAGTAAACCGGCCGGATAAGGCCGGACAAGGGAAGACAAGGGGACGGTTCTTCTGTTTGCGCAATTCGCAGACTGAAGACCCGTCCCCTTGTTTATGTCAATCTTTATAGTATTTTGCCTGTGCCTCGAACATCTTCGCGTAGATGCCGTCCGGGATGTTCTCGAGTTCGGCGTGTGTTCCATACTCGGCTATGCGGCCGTCGGAGAATACCGCGATACGGTCGCAGAACTGGCAGCTCGAGAGGCGGTGGGAGATATAGAATGCCGATTTCCCGCCGACGAGTGTATTAAACTGTCGGTATATCTCGTATTCAGCTATCGGATCGAGCGCCGCGGTGGGCTCGTCCAGGATCACTACGGGAGAATCCTTGTACAGCGCTCTGGCGATGGCGATCTTCTGCTGTTCACCTCCGGAGGGCTCTACGCCGTCCTCATCAAAGAATTTGAAAATATTTGTCTCGGTGCCTTTGGGCAGTCCTTCTACAAAATCATGCAGTCCGACGCGGTCGGTAAGAGCTGCCACATCGGCGTCTTTTTCCGTAAACGCGATGTTTTCCGCAACTGAGAACGCAAACAGCTTAAAGTCCTGGAATACCG
>JAGCSS010000125.1 GCA_017964055.1 Lachnospiraceae bacterium | reverse complement strand
GTGTATATTTTAAATGCAGGGAGTTCCTTTCAGGTTTTACAGGCTCCAACGGCACTCTCGTGGTTACCGCAGACAGCGCATATCTGTGGACAGACGGACGTTATTTCCTGCAGGCCGCCGAGGAGCTCAAAGGCAGTGATATAGAGCTCATGAAAATGCTCGAGGAAGGCGTACCCACGATCACGGAGTTTTTGAGCGATAATCTCAAATCCGGATCGGTGCTCGGCTTTGACGGACGCGTATTCTCTGTGGGCGAAGGCCTTGATTTTGAAGAAGTCATAAAGAAAACCGGCGCTTCCATCCGCTTTGACGTAGATCTGTGCGCAGAGGTCTGGACAGATCGTCCCGCGCTTTCCGCAGAGCCCGTTTTCGTGCTCGATACAAAGTATACGGGCCGTGAGGCATCGGATAAGCTCGCCGACATCAGAAAAGAGATGGCCGAGGCCGGATGCACGCATCATATCGTCACTTCGCTAGATGATATCGCATGGATCCTCAATATGCGCGGCGCCGACGTGGACTGCAATCCCGTATTCCTCTCCTACCTGCTGATCGGTAAGGATGACGCGGTCCTTTTTGTAAATCCCGATATAGTTGCCGCAGCGAAGTCTCACCTCGACGCACTCGGCATAAAGCTTATGCCTTACAACGATATCTACACCTACATCGGCAAACTCCCCGCCGACGCAAAGGTGATGATCGACAAGAACAGGCTCAATTACGCGCTCTACAGCACGCTTTCCGCCCACTGTGAGACATTTATCACGACCAATCCTTCGACTCTGATGAAGTCAAAGAAAAACGAGACCGAGCGTGAGAACCTGCGCGAGACCAATATAATCGACGGCGTCGCGATGGTAAGGTTTCTGCGCTGGCTCGATGAGAATATCGGAAAGACACGCATCACGGAGATCTCGGCCGCCAAAAAGCTCGAGCAGTTCAGATCAGAAGGACGCGGCTATAAGGGACTTTCGTTCGATACCATTTCGGGCTATAACGCGCACGGCGCCATCATCCACTATGAACCCACCGAAGCTACCGATATCGAGGTAGAGCCTCACGGTCTCCTGCTCGTCGATTCGGGCGCGCAGTATCTCGGCGGAACCACTGATATCACTAGAACAATCGCTGTCGGGCCTCTTACGGATGAGATGAAGCATCACTATACGATGGTACTTCGCGGACATCTCGCTCTCGAAGCAGCAATATTCAAAGAAGGCTGCAGCGGTGCCAATCTCGATATCCTCGCTCGCGCTCCTTTCTGGGATGAATACGAGGACTACAATCACGGCACAGGACACGGAGTAGGCTTCTTCCTGAATGTTCACGAGGGACCGCAGAGCTTCCACTGGAATTCGGGCCGCCGCTCGACGCTTACCAGACTAGAGGACGGCATGGTCATCACCGACGAGCCCGGCATCTACATTGAGGGCAAATACGGCGTCCGTATCGAGAACGACCTGCTCTGCGTAAAGGATAAAAAGTCGGAATACGGCCAGTTCATGCGGTTTGAGCCCCTCACACTCTGCCCCATCGATCTGCGTCCCGTCAACCTTGACGAGCTCACGGCCAAAGAGCTTAAGACTCTCAAGGCATACCACGACACGGTTGTCGAGAAGCTCAGCCCTTATCTCGAGCAAGCAGACCGCGACTGGCTGCTGAATGCTGTAAAAATGTGATCGTACATTGATGTTAAAATGGTGCCTGTCACCCTATTGGTGACAGGCACCTTTTTTATTTCAGTATCAGTTTTGATTTATACTCCACATTGCATGTTGAATCGCTGACGATATTCAATCTGCCCATCCGCATGTCCGCGGTCAGGTTCGCGATATTGCCGTACGAAGACTCGACTTTCCCGATGAGCGTGTCGATCACGAAACGATCGGAAATGACGGCGCCTTTAAGTTTTACGCCGCAGAAAGGAGCCTGGATCAGCACTGTTTTGGCACGTATCTTGTCAGCATCGATACGTCCGATGCCCGCTTCGCCGAAGACACTCTCCAGCTCGACGCCTGCAGGGTAAGTTATGATCGTCTCAGCCCTGCGGTTCTTATTAAAATCAAAGAACAGTCCTATTTTCCATCCGAACAGTTCGATCTCACCGGGTCCTTCGGTCTTTACATAGAGCGTATGGTCATTGACTCCGCAGAATGCGCCTTTGAGGTACACATCGTTAAATGTCACGGACCATTCGCTGCCCTGCCTGTAAGTCGTTTTCCCGTAAGTTGTGAGGCAGTTCAATGAGCGGATATCCTCTCCGCCCGCGCCCTCAAAAGTATATGTCGCATCGCCCACGATGCCCTCGGAGCGGTTATATACTATGATCGCCGCCAATATCGTGATCGCGCCGACGATCACCATGATCCCGGCTACGGCAAATAGAGTTTTACAGAATTTCTTCATGTCGGTATCTCCTAATCCTTAAACAGACGCAGCTTCTTTTCGAGCTTCAGCGGAAGCCTGAAAATGAAAGGAAGCAGCTTATTTGCCGTAAGCAGACACAACAGCCACAGCAGCAGTCCTATTCCGAATGCGGCAACGGATGCTCCTATGCACACCAGCGCAGTCGGCAGATTTACAGAGAAAATCCTGAATGAATTACATATTACGATCACTGCAGCGATCATCACTGCCAGTCCCGCGATAAACAGCGCAGCGGTAACGGCACCGAATATAAGCAGGAAGGCTGCGGCAGCAATATATGCAATAACCAGCAGCGGCACGCCGAGCAGTCCGTCGACGAATATCAGCCTTGCGGTGCTCTTATGTCTGCCCTCACCGCTGTTCTGCCGCTCTTCTTCGGCAAAGAATTCGTCTATCTCACGGTTCTGCCTGTCGTTGTCCTCTCTGTCACGCCTGATCTCCTGCAGATCGACGATCTGAGTATCGGTTTCCGGCTGAGCTTCTGCGTTTTCCGCATTTGTGGTTTCGGCTTCCGAGGATTCAACTTCCGTCACGACGGTTTCTGCAGTATCTATTTCTGCCACGGTATCACCGGCCGCAGCAGGCATGCTCTCGAGCTCCCGCTCCGCGCAGGTCTCCCAGTATTTGTAAGTCATATTTGATCTCCCCAAAACTTACTGAAATAAAAAGTATCTGGCATTATTCTATAGTATGGTGTAGAATTAAGCAAGATTTTAAACCGACGGAGGTATCTTATGAAAAATCCCATTGTAACCATCGAAATGGCTGACAGCAGCATCATGAAGGCCGAGCTCTATCCCGAGATCGCACCCAACACTGTCAGGAATTTCATTTCGCTCATCGAGGACGGCTATTACAACGGCCTCATTTTCCACAGAGTCATCGAGAATTTCATGATCCAGGGCGGTTGTCCCGACGGCACCGGCATGGGCGGCCCCGGCTACTCGATCCGCGGTGAGTTCTCGGCCAACGGCTTTGACAACAACTTAAAGCACACCGCAGGCGTTCTCTCGATGGCACGCGCCATGGATCCCGACAGCGCCGGCTCGCAGTTCTTCATCATGCACAAGGATTCGCCCCATCTCGACGGTCAGTACGCCGCATTCGGCAAGATAATCGAGGGCATGGACGTAGTTGACAGGATCGCATGCACTGCCACCGATTACAGCGACAGACCTTATGAGACTCAGAAAATGAAAAAGGTTACCGTTGATACCTTCGGCGAGTTCTATGAGGCTCCCGAAAAGAAAACGGGCTGGTTATCGTAATTCCGCAAGGAAACCGGTGATCAGGTCATACAGGCGCGCTACCGAAGGGATATTGAGCTTCTCCGCGCTTGAATGGATATCACGCATATCGGGTCCGATCGAAAGGCAGTCCAGTCCGGGCAGCTTTTCAATGAACAGACCGCATTCCAGACCGCCGTGGGTCGCTGCGATCGCAGCCTCCCGCCCGGTCTGTTTTTTATAGAC
>JAGCSS010000124.1 GCA_017964055.1 Lachnospiraceae bacterium | reverse complement strand
CGGAGAATATACGATTCTTCAGGCTTTTCTCCAACAGGGTATCCAGACTCTTCGATCTGGTCAATTCACTGCTGGACTATGCGGGGCAGATCCGCGACACTTACGAGTCGCGCCTCGATGTAAAACAGAACCGCATCATGACCGTGCTCACGGTCGTGACCGCGATCTTTATGCCGCTGACCCTGATCGTGGGCTGGTACGGCATGAACTTCAAGTACATGCCGGAGCTCGACTCCGTATGGGGCTATCCGGCAGTCATCGCAGTGAGCATCCTGATCGTGATCTGCTGCCTGATCTTCTTTAAGCGCAAAAAGTGGCTGTAATATGCCGATACTACAGCTTTGCGGCAATATAATACATTGACCTTGAACAGCCTCCGGATTGTATAATTGATACAGAACGGAGGTTGTTTTTTTATGGGGAAGCATTTTAAGAATTTTACGACCGTCACGTACATCCCGGCTAAAACGGCGGAGGAACTGACGCCGGAGCGGCTGGCGTCGGACTATGCCTTTATCGAGAAATACATCGGTCTCGACAAGGTTTATCTCGAGTCTCACAGAGGCGGCTGCGATGTTAAGAAAGAACAGCTCTCGATGATCAGATCGTTCCTTGAGGAAAAGGGCGTGGAGGTCTCGGGCGCGATCACCACGACGATCGATGATTTTGAGGGCGCAGAGACCGGAAAACGCAGACTTTTCAATACTTTCTGCTACACGGATCCCGCGATGCGCGCGCGGCTTAAGGAGATATCCGAGTTCGCGGCGTCGATGTTCAATGAGATCATCCTCGACGATTTCTATTTCACGAACTGCACCTGCGAGCGGTGCATCAAAGCAAAGGGCGACCGCGACTGGGTGAGCTTCAGGCGCGAGCTGATGACGGATGTTTCGAAGAACCTGATCGTGGGTCCCGCAAAGGCTGTGAACCCGCGCGTAAAGATGATAATCAAATATCCGAACTGGAGGGAGTCCTTCCATTTTGACGGCTATCTGCCCGGCACTCAGGGGGATATATTCGACGCGACATATATCGGAACGGAGACCAGGAGCCCTGCGTATGCAGACCAGCATCTGCCCGAGTATCTGAGCTATTCGCTGGTCAGGTTCATGGAGAATGCATGGCCCGGCAGATGCGGCGGAGGCTGGTTCGACACCTATCAGTGCTGGTCGGTCGACAGATACCTGGAGCAGGCGTATCTGACCGCGTTCGCAAAGGCAAAGGAACTGATGCATTTCATGTGGAGCGATCTCGTGGACAATCCGTTTGTCTGCGCCATGGGACTGCAGCTCGGGAAAATAGATAAGATCATAGACGGAGTGGGTATACCCACGGGCATCCCGACCTATATACCGCATGAGGCATGCGGAGAGAATCATCTCGAGATGCGTCTCGGAATGCTCGGACTCCCGATAGAGCCCACGCCGGTATTCCCGGAGAATGAGGAAAGGATACTGCTGACAGAGACTGCTGCGGGGGATCCCGATGTGATATCAAAGCTTAAGGGCTATGTGGAAAAGGGCGGAGACGCCGTGATCACGACCGGATTCCTTCAGGCGGCGGGAGAAGGGCTGAGGGCCGCGGGACTGACCGAGGCATGGCTTACCGGCAGGAAATACAGTGTCACGCGTTACGGCATTACCGGAGATTTTGCGGGGTATATCGACAACCGCACGCCGATCCTTTTCCCTGAGATCGTACACGGGAACAACGCGTCCTGGTCGCTCTTAAACGGCGGCGACGGCGATCTGCATACGCCCCTGGTGCTCCGAAGCACCTACGGCAAGGGCAGGATCTACATCATATCGGTTCCCGAGAATGCCGCGAATCTGTACAGGGTTCCTGGTGCCGCAACGGATGTTTACAGACGTGTGCTGGCAGGCAGAGGAACGGGCACCTACGCGAGCGGCAGGGACACATCGCTGTTTGCGTATGATGACGGATCGATGATCCTGTACAGATACGTTAAGGGAAACAATCATCCGACGCGTGTTGTGCTGCATACGAGGCAGCAGGTGCAGGCGCTTCGCGATACGGTGAGCGGAAGGACGATACCGGCAAGACAGGTTGTTCTCCGCGAGGACTTTGAAACGGTTACCGAGTACATTGCCGAGGTTATCTTACAGCCCGGCACGATCAGCAGCTTTGTCTGGGAAGGACAACAGCTTTGAACAGCGCTCAACGCGCAGAATGGGGGTTTATTCATGAAGAAAAGAGCATTATTTATCGGCGGAACGGGTACCATCAGCACAGCTATCGTAAAGAGACTTGTAAACGAACTGGACTGGGAAGTCTGGGTCATGAACAGGGGCAACCGCAACAATGTCCTGCCTGAGGGCGTACATCGGATAACGGTCGATGTGAATGATGAAGCGGCGGTTAGGGAAAAGCTCGGCGATATGACCTTTGACGCTGTATGTGAGTTCATAGGATTCCATGTATCGCAGGTTGAGCGCGACTGGAGGCTTTTTGCCGGAAAGACAAAGCAGTACATATATATAAGCTCCGCCTCGGCGTACAACAAGCCCGCGGCAGGCTATATCATCACCGAGGGCACGACTCTCGCGAATCCTTACTGGCAGTACTCTCGCGACAAGATCACGTGTGAGGAGTTCCTGATGAAGAAGTACAGGGAAGAGGGCTTCCCCGTGACCATCGTCCGTCCGAGCCACACCTATGACGAGCGCAATGTGCCGCTCGGCGTGCACGGAAAGAACGGCTTCTGGCAGGTGATAAAGAGGATGCAGGAGGGCAAGCCCGTCATCATCCAGGGTGACGGTTCGAGCCTCTGGACCCTTACCTGGAATGCGGATTTCGCGATCGGCTATACAGGACTCATGGGCAACAGGCACGCGATCGGCGAGGCTTTCCAGATCACCTCGGACGAGGCGCTGACCTGGGATCAGATATACCAGACGATCGCGGACGCGCTCGGAGTAAAGCTGAACGCATACCATGTATCGACCGATTTCTTAAGAGCGGTCGGTGACAAATACGGCTATGACTTTACCGGATCGCTGCTCGGCGACAAGTCCGTATCAGTTGTGTTTGACAATACGAAGCTGAAGCGGGCCGTGCCCGATATGCGCACAAATGTGAGATTCGATATGGGCGTGAGGATCGCTCTGGATTACGTACTTTCCCATCCGGAAGAGTGCCAGAGAGAGGATCCCGAGTTCGACGCATGGTGCGACCGCGTGATCGCCGCGGTGGAAGAAGCGAAGAAGAGTGTTTGAACCGCGTTCATTTCAGTTCGTCGAGCGTGCCGAAGCGGTATCCTTCGCCCTCGAGGAATGTCAGTATGCTGTCGAGAGCTTTTGCGTTGGCGCTGGAGTTCGCATGAACCAGCGCTATGCATCCGCTGTGGTGATCGGCCTTGAACCTGCCGAGTGAGTCCACCTGATCCTGCTTGTTGTTATCCCAGTCGTTCGGGATCGCCAGGCTCCAGAATATGGTCTTGTAGCCCATATCCTGCTGGATCTTCAGGGTCCTTTCGCTGAAGTCTCCCTGAGGGGGACGGATATAGCGGTCGAGCTCATAGCCCGTTTTTTCTTTAAATACGGTTTCTACCGATCTTAATTCATCCTCGACCTGCTCATCGGTCTTGTTGGGCAGGACGGGGTGATTCTTTGTATGGTTTCCGACCAGATGGCCTTCATCCTTCATACGCTTCGCGGTCTCGGGGGCCTCTTTGACAAAGCCTGTGGTAACGAAGAAGCATACTTTCACATTATGCTTTTTCAGGGTATCGAGGATCTGGTTGGTATATCCGTTCTCATAGCCGGCGTCAAAGGTTATGTAGATGACCTTGTCGCCCTCTGCCACGTCAGTGTTGGCGTAGTATGCGTCATAATCCTTGAATCTGGCCGAAATATCGTTCGCGTATCCGGGTCTGGGGAGGGTATGGGTGGAATTGCGGTCATACCACCATTCCCTGAGGATATTGTCGTAATCCTTGTATCTTTCGGACTCGATATCGACGGCGCCGGCTATCGCTGAAACGCCTTTAAAGCCCGAACCCTTGTCGGGAGTGATGTAGGGCGCGTAGGAATAACCCTCGACAGCGCGGTCACCTACGGCAACCATGATGCGGAACCAGTCGTCGACTGCCTCGAGGATCTGTACGCGGTTGTTTCTGACGAGCGATACTTCTTTGCCGTCAACGCTCAGTTTTGAGTACCCGGTACCTGCGCCGGTGCGGACATTCAGCTCCGAAGCGTTTACCGTGGCGTTGGCTTTGATGGGGGAGTTTGGATCGTCCGTGATGGCGGGTGTGGGTGTCGCGGTGGCTGCGGGCTCCGTGGGAGCGGGAGTATCGGTTGTCTGATTGTCGTCAGGTGTTACGCTGCCGGGCTCGGGATCCTGTGCGTCTGTGCCGGCAGGGGATGATGTCGCGGCGGGAGCGCCGGTCGAACCGTCCGTTCCGGCAGACGCGGTCTGCGTCGGTGTGATGTCTGCGGGACCGGAGTTTTTATCCGACCCGATCCTGGTTACGAGAAATACTATAAGTGCGACCGTGGCGAGTGACATGACCGAGATCGCTGCTATCATTGCTTTTGTTCTGTTGCTCATATCTGTTACTTCCTTCAAAATAATAACCGTGTATCCTCGAAAAAGGATACACGGTGAGTTTGGTTACGTCAATACCGTATCGGTAAATATATTATTCAAAGGTCTCCTCAGGGGGAGCCTCCTTGCCTACGATGAAGCTCTCATCGGAATCCACATCGAAATCGCGGTCCTCGAACGAACTGTGCGAGATAGCTTCCGGAGACGAATCGATCACGTAATTGAGCTTGACCGAAGGATTGTCGATGCTCTTGTAGAAACGGCTGCGGATACGCTCCGCGATAGTGTAGCCGTTTGCCTCGGTGGCATCGGTCAGGATAACGATAAACTGGCTGGAGGAATAATTCGTGGCCACATCTCCGCATCTGAGCGAGGTGGTGACGGATTCCTTCAGGCAGGCAAGCGAAGAGTCGAGAATGTCGCTCTCGAGCGTCTCGTCGCCGGCTCCGCTGAGCGTCAGGAGAAGCAGCAGGAGAGGAGTCTTGCTGCGCTTCTGGGCGCGGAGCATGTAATTGTATATCTTTTTGAACGTATCGTACTTAACCTGATAAGCACCGATCGGGCTGCTGCCGGGCTCGCTGATGAAGCGCCGCAGGTACTCAAGGTCGATCTGTGTGCTCTTGGCCGTGGAACGGACATGCCCGATGACATCACTGTAGAAGTGATAACTGTGCTTGCCGTTCTCTTTTACATGGTACAGAGCCTTGTCGGCCTTATTGTAGAGGGTCACGAAATCGTTGCCGTCATACGGAGCGGTCGCGATACCGATGGAAACCGAAATGTGGTACTCGTTTTTGTCGCGGTCGAGGGTGAGGATGATCTCCTCGGCCTTTGAAGACGCGAACTCACGGGATGCCACGCCCTTGAAGAAAACGATGAACTCATCGCCGCCGATACGGCAGACGATATCGTCCGATCTGACTATCTTTTTCAGGGT
>JAGCSS010000123.1 GCA_017964055.1 Lachnospiraceae bacterium | reverse complement strand
TGAGGCCAAAGCGCGTGCTGACCTCATCGACGGCCTCACCGTCACGGGTCAGCGTCACGGTAAGCTCATAGAGGTTCGGCGATGTAATGTCCCAGATGAAAGGATTGTCTATCGCAAAGGAAAAGCCTTTTTCCCCGATCTGAAAGTCCGAAACACGGACCGACCCTCTCGATGCGCACGGATGCTCGCAAACCGCGCAGTTGTCTCCGTTTGACGAATCATCGGGTACAAATCCGTCCGCTTCCGGGCAGGATCTGCTGATCGTGCCGACATCGCCGGGCACAGGAGTCAGCAGCCTGATATCGGCCGCATATGAGAGTGTGCCGAAAGTACGGTCTGACACGGAGACGGTTCTTCTGTCCGCAGACTGCACATCCATGTCTGCCTTGTCTGCGGATACCGTCTCACCGCCGCATACAACCTCTACGTCCGCGGTCACGAACCACCTGCCGTCAACCTTTTTCGCGGAGACATACACTCCGTCCGTGGCAATATGCAGCTGCGGCACGCTCTTAAAAGTCACGTCCCTGAAGATTCCGGCACCCGAATACCATCTTGTGTTCGGTGATTTGTGCCTGATCTGCATGATCAGTTCATTGTCACCGTCGGCCAGAAGGTCCGTAATATCGTATTCAAACGCGGAATAGCCGTAATGATGCGTTCCAGCGGGCTGTCCGTTCACATACAGCGTGCTGTCCATGTATACGCCGTCAAAATTGATCAGATATCTCCTGCCGGTCTCTTTCTTAAGCGCAAAACGCTTCCGATACCAGCCGGTCGAATCCATATACAGCTCATGCGTGTCATAGATCAGCCAGTCATGCGGGATATTAACGCGTCTGAGGACAGACTCATCACGTGCTTCGGCTGATGATTCCTTAGCGTGCGGCAGCGCGGTCTTTCCCTCTGCATACTCGTAAAAATCGGCAAGCTCCGTCCCAAACCCAAGCCGCACAAACTCCCAATTATCGTTAAACAGTTTCTCTTCTCTCATAGCCATCCTCACATTCAGAGCCGGCATATCGTTTCACCGGCTGTTATACATTCTTAGGCAATCATACGCTATCCGCACCGCTCACACAATGTACAAAAGCGGACTGATTACAGTATTTTTTTGCTCTGCGGCTGCGCTCAGTCATGGCGTGACTTCTGCTCCGCCTCGCACATTCTGTCATACTGTTCGTACATCTTCTGCACGGAATTCTCCAGCAGGTAATAATGCATGATATACGGCACGAGCAGCACCAGCAGCGATACGAACAACGCTGTCAGAACCCATGAACAGCTGTTCATCAGCGCAAGAAAAACGAGAAACGTCAGCACCGCGAAAAGTGCCGTAACGATCAGATGTATCAGTCTTTCATGCATAAAGAAAGAAATCTGCCTCAGATGCTCAGACTTCTCATGTTCCCAGTCGGTATCCGGACCCGCCGTTTCAAGCAGCATGTCGATCCTGCGCAGATACCCGGTAATACGTTTTTTCATATAATCCCTCTTTTCAAGATCACGGCAAACAGCCGGAAGGACGATGATCAGACGTCCTTCCGGTGATTTATCTGTTACTCTTCCGGCTCATCAGGGGCATCCGGGTCGTATTCGAGGATGTCTCCCGGCTGGCAGTTCAGCACACGGCATATCGCCGCGAGCGTTGAAAATCTGACAGCACTGATCTTACCGGTCTTGATCTTCGACAGATTGACATTTGATACGCCAACCTTCTCCGAGAGCTCATTCAGGCTCATTTTACGGTCCGCCATCACGCGGTCCAGACGAAGTATGATCTTTCCCACAGGCATCCCTCCTTAAAGAGTCTCATCAGCATCCGTCTGCAGCTCGATGCCGTAGTCGAATATCGTGTAAATGCACCAGAACGCAAGGCCTACGACAGCCGCAATGCCTATCGACGAAGTCAGAACGATGACCGTTACCAGGATACCGGTGAGCTTTATGCTGCGGAGTACCTCGGGTTTAAACGGAGTATCGCTCTTCTGAATGACCGTAAACGTTCTGCGAAGCAGGATCACCGCAATAAGTACGAGCGCGATCAGGACCGCAGCAACAAAGCAGTTTACGCCCGCCAGTACGAACGGATCCTCGATGTGGAACATGTCAAGGAAATCAAAACTCTCTACCGAAAGATCTCCGATGCTGACCATATTGTGCACGGTGATCTTCTTGCCGAATACCTCTACCTGCTTTCCTTCTTCTTCGATCCTCAGGCACATAACCGAGATGCCTGCGACAACCGCCATCACCAGTCCAACGATCAGGATGGTCTTGATAACATTTAATACCGTAGCTGTAACTCCTGCCGACTTTTTGATCTTTTCAAGTTTTCTGTTTTCCATGATTTTTATCCTTTCGTTAATTAATTATCGTTTATCGATAAATCAACTATAGCACCGGTAAAAACGTTTGTCAATAGTTTTTTAATGTTTTTCATTAAATATTTTATAATATCATTAAAACCCCGGCTATGGGATCCCGGATCACATTTCAGGCTCACAATTATGAATAAAATACCCGATCGCGACAGGCATATCAATTAATGGTGGCAATATTACGGATGGATGTTAGAATAAATGTAAGATACGATCAAATAGCTTTTTACAGAAAGGAGCGCTCCCATGCTTTCATATCTGATAGTCGGTTCCGGCTACCGTTCGGAATACTACGGCCGCATCGCGGCAAAATATCCCGGTCTGTTCAGAGCCCTGTTCCTGTGCCGTTCCGCAGAAAAAGCGGAGCTTGTTACCGCGCATACAGGCATCCCCGCCACCACCGGGCTTAACGAAGCTCTCGCTTTCTCGCCTGATTTCATCGTCGCGGCGGTCGACCGCGCAAGCATAGCCGATGTGACAGAAGAATGGGTACTGAGAGGCTTCCCCGTGGTCGCTGAAACACCAGTCGGGTCATCTGTGGAGAAGCTCGAAAGGATCTGGGACCTCAAAACATCAAAGAACGCCAAGATCGTTTGCTGCGAGCAATATTACAGGCATCCCGTGCTTTCGGCGGGACTTTCCGCCGTTGCCGACGGGCTGATCGGGCGTCCCGTCAGCGGTTATCTCTCACTCGTGCACGACTACCATGCCGCGAGCATACTGCGCAAGATGCTCCTGACAGACGGTGAAGGATATACGCTTCGCGGAGAAAGGACCGTCTCTCCTGTGGCCGAGACCGATTCCCGTTACGGTGCTTTTTATGACGGGCATACAGGTGAGGAAGTGCGCGACACCGTCCGCATAACCTATGATTCCGGCAAAACGGCGATATACGACTTTGCGCCGACACAGTACCGCACTTATATCCGCTCACGTCATCTGACAGTACGCGGTGAACGCGGCGAATGGAGCGACCGTATGCTGTATTACCTGGACGGGCACAACATTCCGCAAAAACAGCTCCTTGCGCCTTCCATCCCCGAAAAGTACCGCACGCTGGATACACAGGCGCTCCGCGACATACGCAGGACCTGGCAGCCCGAGCTTCAGACCGATACCGAGCAGGACGAATACGCGATCGCAACGATGCTGCTCGACATGGAGAACTACATCGCGGGAGGCCCGTCCCCGTATCCTCTGGAGGAGGCCCTCGACGACGCCCTTTTCTGGCTCCTCGTTCAGGACGCTGTCAGCTCTCCCGGACACGAGTTCCGCTCTCCACGCATGCCCTGGCACACACGCTGACGCGCAGACACAGGGACGGTTCTTTTGTCTTTATGAATTCAAAAAAGGGGACGGAAAACCGTCCCCTCTTATTATACTGCCATATCTTCTTCGCCGTCGCTCTCGAGCACCTCTCTGATCGCGTCCAGCGAATCCATGAATGCCTCCACGCACTTCGGATCGAATGCCGTACCGGAATCCTTGCGGATGATGTCGACAGACTGCTCGAATGTAAAGGCTTCTTTGTATACACGTTTCTGTGAAACCGCATCAAACACATCCGCTATGGCCATAATACGCGCCGAAAGCGGTATATCCTCGCCCGAAAGTCCCTCGGGATAGCCGCCGCCGGCCCATTTCTCATGGTGGTAATGCGCCAGATTCCTGGCCTCACGCAGGTAGCTCTCTCCGTGTATCTCGCTGATCGCGCGGTCAAGAATATCTCCGCCGATCACCGTATGCTGCTTCATGGTCTCAAACTCTTCGGGAGTTAATTTCCCGGGCTTGTTAAGGATCGTATCGGAAATACCGATCTTGCCCAGATCGTGCAGCGGCGCGGACTGTATAACGTCGGAAATAAATGTATCCGTCAGCTGATCGAGATAATAGCCGCGCTTTTTCAGGCCCTCCATGATCAGCTTTACATAGCCCGCGGTACGCTTGATATGGTTGCCGGTATCATTGTCACGGTGTTCGACCATATCCGCGAGGATCACGATCAGACCGCTCTGCATGCGCGAGATCGTCTCCGACTGTTTCCTGATGTTCTGCTCACGCGCAACCGTATCGACAGTCATCTTTCTGAACGCCAGATACAGATTCTCTATCTCGTCGCCGGTACTGATCTTGAGGCGGCTGATACGTCTCGCCTC
>JAGCSS010000122.1 GCA_017964055.1 Lachnospiraceae bacterium | reverse complement strand
TCGTGAGCAGCGAATCCGAGAGCAGGCGGCTCTGCGCGTAAAGGCTTGCGTTATAAGGGTTTGACGATGTCATGCAGATCGTCTCGATGCCGTGAGCGTCGGTATTGGAGCTGCTGTTCGCGTGGATCCTGACAAAAGCATCGACTCCCGCGTCATTCGCGATCTTCGCTCTCTCAACGTTCGAGATATCTACATCATTGGTCGTACGCGTCATGATGACCGTATAGCCTCTCTCTTCGAGTTCGGTCTTTAACGCAAGTGAAATATCAAGATTAAACTGAAACTCGGTGATCCCCGTGGAATTACCGGCTGTTCCGGAGGAAACCTTGGTCTTCATCTCGGAAGACCCGGGTCCGATGGGCTCGGTATCGTAATTGCCGTGAAGCTGATGCCCGGGATCGATGCAGACGGTCTTGCCTGCGCCTGCGCCGTAATAGGTAGCCTTATCTAAGGCAGCGGAGGTGCCGCCATTCGCCACCTCCGTATTGTCGTCAGTATTATTGCTTGCTTCGGGTTCTCCCTCTTCGGGCTCGGGCTCAACCACGGTATCGATGGAATCAACCGCGCGGATGATCAGTCTGGTCGCGATGTAGCATTCCTGACCGTCATAGATTACTCTGGTCCATTCCTCGTTGTAGCCTGTTCTTTCGAGTCTCTTGCCCTCTTCAAGGAAAGCAACCTTCTCTGTATCGGTCGAGCAGCCGAGTCTTAAGTTGACTCCGTCCTTTGTATCAACATAATCAGCCTTCGATTCAAACTTAAACCCGAATGTAAGGTCTGATATGGGTGTAGGAGTTGCGGGCTCTGATGTGGGTGCCTCAACAGCTGCCGTAGGATCGTTCTGTGCGGTCTGAGTAGGCTCAGTCGCCGTATCTGTAGGCTTTGTCGCAGCCTCGGTGGGCTTCGTGTTATTAGTACCCTCATCGTTGTTCAGACCTGTAAGGATCAGCACACCGACCAGTATCAGGATCAGCACACCAAGCACATAGGGCATGATGCTCAAAAGTTTTGTTCTATTCATTATGAATTAATCCTCCTGTTTAGGATCGGGTTCCGTCCGATCCTGATTCCTCGCTGAATTATTTACTTTAGCACCATGCTATTTGCTCAGGTATGCCTTCTGCTCGGGCGTGAGCACGTCGATGTGCTTGCCCAGGAATTCAAGCTTGCGCAGCGCAACCGCGTTGTCGATCTCCTTCGGAACCTTGATCAGTCTTTCGCCGATCTGTCCCTCATGCTCGACAAGGTACTTCGCGCTGAGCGCCTGGATCGCAAAGCTCATATCCATGATCTCGGCCGGATGTCCGTCGCCTGCCGCAAGATTTACGAGCCTTCCTTCCGCAAGGATGTATACCCAGTTTCCGTTTTCCAGCTTATATCCCATGATATTATTGCGCATGGGCGCACTCTCAACAGCCATCTCCTTAAGTCCTGCAACATCGACCTCTACGTCGAAATGTCCTGCGTTGCAGCAGATCGCGCCGTTCTTCATCTTGAGGAAATCGCTCTTACGAACAACATTATCGCAGCCCGTGACGGTAACGAAGAAATCACCGCGGGAAGCAGCCTCTGCCATAGGCATTACGTCAAAGCCGTCCATTACGGCCTCGATAGCCTTGATCGGATCAACCTCGGTCACGATGACCTCGGCGCCGAGTCCCTTCGCTCTCATAGCAACGCCCTTGCCGCACCAGCCGTAGCCGGCCACAACGACAACCTTGCCGCATACGATAAGGTTCGTGGTCCTGTTGATGCCGTCCCATACCGACTGGCCTGTGCCGTAACGGTTATCGAAGAGATGCATGCAGTCCGCGTCGTTAACAAGTACCATCGGGAACTCAAGCGTTCCGGCCTTCGCCATCGCCTTAAGTCTGATGATGCCCGTAGTGGTCTCTTCGCATCCGCCGATGACATATTTAAGTCTGTCGCGGTGTCTGGTGTGCAGCGCATTTACCAGGTCGCCGCCGTCATCGATGATTATCTGGCAATTGTTCTCAAGCACGTGATCGATATGAGTGTTGTACTCTTCCTCGGTCGTTCCGTGCCATGCGTGAACCTCGATGCCCGCATCTACAAGTGCCGCAGCAACATCATCCTGTGTGGACAGCGGGTTCGATCCGGTCACGAACAGCTCAGCACCGCCGGCAGCGATCACCTTGCACAGATAGGCAGTCTTCGCCTCAAGATGGATGGACAGTGCCACTCTCTTGCCCGCGAAGGGCTTAGTCCTCTGAAACTCTTCTTCAAGCCCGCGAAGCAGCGGACAATTACGCTTAACCCATTCTATCTTTCTCGCACCCGAAGGAGCCAGAGAGATGTCCCTGATCTCAGCATTCATTAATCTTTCCTCCGATCGTCATTTACTGCTCTTCTTATTTCTGATTATTTCCATATAGCGCTCTCCGATCCTGTTCATCTCGAAGTAAACGCGTTCTTCGTCTATGGTGGTGAGCACTTTGTGCTCCATTAAAATCTTACCATTTACAATGACGGTGTCAACCTCTGATCCGTTCGCGGAGTAAATTAATGCGGAAATAAGGTTGTTGTTGG
>JAGCSS010000017.1 GCA_017964055.1 Lachnospiraceae bacterium | reverse complement strand
GAATCGGAAGAACAGGGTGAATTCCTAAAAGAGATAAACTGCGAACTGGCTCAGGGCTTCTTCTTCTACAAACCGGTAGCATTGGATTTCCTGCTCTCCCGCATAAAGGAGCACGGTAACCTGCGGATAAACTGTGAAACCCCTGAGGAACGCAGGACCCTAAACCGCAAGCTCTTTGATGAGCCCTCCGGAACAGGTACACAGCAGCTTTGATCATCGAGACAGAACACCACTTAAAAAGGACAGCTTTGGGCTGTCCTTTTTGGGTTCGGGCAAATGGCCCGTACAGAAAATCCTTATCATGATCAAAATCCTACTCAAGAGCTTTGAATAAAAAAGATAATCCCGCCGCATTATTGCATCTCTTACTCCAGCCTCTCGAGCAGGGCTCTGCCAAGGCTTCTTAGCTCTGCCCTGTCATTTTTATACCCCGGCTGATACTGCTCCACCTCTCTCCAGAATCTTTGGGAGTGGTTCATTTCCTTCCGGTGGCACAGCTCATGCACGACCACGTACCTCCGGACGTTTGCGGGGAGCAGCATCAGCAGGCAGTTAAAGTTCAGGTTTCCCTTCGATGAGCAGCTGCCCCACCGGGTCTTCTGTGCCCTGACCGATATCGTCCCGTACGATACCCCCATCTCTGCCGCTATCTGTGCCGCCATGGGCGGGATCAGCTTTTTCGCCTGTTTTTTAAGGGCTGCTATCTCCGCCTTCGTAAACGGTGGCGCTGCCGCCTCATTCCCTGACACGGCCCGCCTCTTTGCCATCCTTTCCTGCGCCCTCTCGATCCATGCCATCTTCTCCAGCACGAAGGCTTCCGCGCGCTTTTTGGAGCAGCCGAGAGGAGCCCGCACGGTCACGCTGCCGTCGGGCTTTACCGTAATTCCGATCGTTCTCCGCCTTGATCTGATAAATGTGTATTCCAACATATTCCCTTACCTCTTAAATCTTTATACCATACCATGTGACAGGAGGGAGTAACAAATCGGCTAAAATCCGATCTGATCGGATTTTTAGCCGATTTCTACTTTTACGATTCTTTACTATTCTTTACTATTCGCAGTTTTCCGGCTATCGCATCCATATCGTCTGATACGAGAACATCTGCGAAATACTCGCGGCGGCCGAATTCCTTACTTACGATATTGTCCAATACGCTCTTAAAAGGCTGATAGTATCCGTCCACATCAAACAGGACGATCGGATTCTTAGTGATCCCGAGGCTCGCCAGTGACATCACTTCCGTTATCTCATCCAGCGTTCCGATGCCGCCGGGCAGCGCGATGAAAGCATCGGCCAGCTCGATCATCTTCATTTTCCTCTCGGCCATGGTCTCCGTTTCTATGCATTCGCTCAGCCACGGGTGTTTTCTTTCCTGTATGAGGATTACCTTCGGCAAAACACCGATGACCCCGCCGCCTGCCTTAAGCACAGCATCGGCGACCGCACCCATCAGTCCCTTGCTTGCACCGCCATACACAAGCGTGTGGCCGTTTTTCCCGATCCATTCCCCCAAAGTCTGCGCTGCCTCGAGGAACCTTTGGTCGTTTCCTGTACTCGATCCGCAATAAACTGCAATATTCATTCGGCTGTTCTCCCCCATTTCACGTATTTGGCTGTGTTTTCCCGATTTCTTCGAGTAGTTTTGCTGCCTGTTTATTTTCCAGCATCAGCAATATGCAGATCAGGACATCAAATGCAACAAATGCAAGGCATACAATCACCTGACCGAAATATATGCCGAAGGCCAAAGAGGCTATCGGAATAACTATAGATGCGTAGAAATATGTAGGCGAAAAATAGATCCAGTAATAGGGCAGGAAATGCGCTCCGACGGCGATCGCGTACACCATGATCATCTTTTCCGGGGCCGCATACATCGCCCACAAAACTATCGGAAGATACAGCAGCTGGTTAAGTGCCGCAACTATCGAAAGACCGCTCAGAGGGTTTTCCTTGCTGAAGATATTGACTTTGACGATCTTTCCGCAGAGCATCCCGACCGGCATAAGCAGGGCGGAACAGCACATGGCGATGATGTTTTTATAGTACAGATCAAGCTTCGTTACAAAAGCTATGAGCATTATGGTCCATAAGATCGCAGATGCCATAATGAACGGCAGTCCTTTTTTCTGTTTGACCGCAAATTCGATCTTTAACTGTCTGAGTACCTCTCCTTTGGATATGTTTTCTTTCATGCTCTCTCCCCTTTCAAGCATATTCTGTTGTTCAAGCAACACCGGTCATTGTCTCTCGAAGGCTTCTCCGTTTATGTACATGAGGTCGTCATCGCCGCTGAAAAGCCATACAAATAATCTTTCCAAAATGTTGATGAACCCCTTTACCTCTGTATATGGCTGCCTTTATTTAATACGGTTCCGGCCGAGCACTAACCCCATCAGCTGCTTCAGCAGGTATGCTCCGGCGATGCCAAGCACAAAGACCACTGCCACAAAAAGCAGCTGATTCTTTATGTAATAAAGGCTCTTCAGCTGACCTACAAACGCGAAGCAGAATAATTCAACGAACAATCCGTGGATCAGATAGAATTCCAGGGTTATCTTTCCCATGAAAGCGAGGAATCTGTTGCCGATCCGGATCTTCATGCTCAGAAGGAACGATACGAATACAACCGATGACGAATAAAGGATGTCTCCTGCCAGAGTGATCCGTCTCCTGAGCACAGTATCGGGAGCGCCCCAGTTTTCCCCGTAGTATGAGAAGGCGCTTCTCGCATACTGCCAGAACTTATGCGCCCCGAATACCAGGGCCACACCGGCGATCAGATAGACTATATAGTACTTCTTAATGTGCGGTACGATCCTGTCTTCGAACATGGCAAAGAATATTCCGACCACAAAGAGATGGATGGAGTTAAACCACCACTCTCCGGTTATCCACCAGTCGTTATGGTTGACTGCCGTACCGAGCAGCTGGTAAGCAACGGTAAATAAAAGGACAATGGTCAGTGCGACCTTTTCATTCCTGCAGTATTTGAACGCGAGATAAAAGCACAGATAGAAAAACGGGATTATGCATACATACCAGCTGTTGGGATTGCAAAGCTTGATCCCGCTCAGATAAAAGAACAGCTGCTTCCCGCTGATCGTCTCACCGAGGAGATATCTGAAGGGGAGATAGAGCCATGTAACGATATATCCCAGTATCACAACCGGAACTATGCGCTTGAGGAAATAACCCTTATTAAGATAACCGGGCTTGGTCTTAAAGCTCTTGTACAATCCGTAACCGGAACAGAAAGTGAAGAAAGTGACCAGTACAAAGCCGATCTCTACAAACATGTCCAGACCGCCGAGATAGTATTTCTTGTCTATCCAGGAGGCACTGGTCTTCTGCCCGCAGTGATGGAACATGATAAGAAGCGCCACAAAACCCTGAATGGCCTTCATCTGCCTTAACGAAAACGCTTCTTCATTGAACGCTCCGAACTTGCTTACCTTTGCGCCCCAGAAAAGAACAACAAGTAAAATGGGATAAACTATGTAGATCAGCTGCATGTCTTACACTTCCTCAGTCTTCAGATTTAACCGCAACCATTATATCAGATAACGGAACAATAAGCACTCAGTCTCGAAGCTATACTCTCCGGCCCCGACAGTCTTCACCTGTCCGTCCGGCAAACGTACCTCGGCTTCGCAGTTGCACGGCACAGAAACAGTATAACAGATCTTTCCGTCCTTCTTCTCCCACCGGCTCTTTACCATGCCGAAGACGCTGTTGTATTCCGCCTCAGCGAAATTCAAGTTTCCGCCGGGTCTGGGTGCGATCATGAACCTGTTCTCACCGGCGACATTGATGCCGCACATCGTCGAGAACAGCCATTCCACCACGGCGCCCTTTGAATAATGGTTAAGCGATGCAACTGTACCCTGTGAATCGGGGCCTTCCCAGCTCTCCCAGATCGTCGTCGCGCCATGCTTTGGCATGGAGAGCCACCCGGGGATCTCCTCATTCTCGAGCAGCCTGTAAGCGGCTTCGATGTCGTAAGACGCGAGCACATACAGTATCAGCGGCGTGGAAAGGAATCCTGTACCGAGCCTCCAGCCGTAATTCTCCAGTGCCTTGATCAGGCGCTCCTTCGCGAATGCAGTCTGCTCCTCGTCCAAAAGCTCCATGAACAGCGGCCTTACGAGTTGCGCCTGACGGTCGGTATCAAGAGAATACTCCCCGCCCGAGACCAGCTCCCGGTAAGCCCTTTTACAGCCTTCCGCATACTCACGGAATTCCGCGGCGTCCTTATCACGTCCGAACTTTTCGGCGATCTCACTCATGAGACGCATGATGTATGCGGTGTAGGCCGTCGAAACCTCGGGATGGGGATTTACAAAATCCTGCCACTTAAAGCCTCCGCCGACATCGACGGGCTCGGCCCATTCGCCGTAGCTCTGTCCCATATTTACGAGGTATTTCCTGTTTTCCTTAGACATCCTGATGCGGTCCGAGAACAGGGGCGTGGTCTTTCCTACACGACGCTCCATGAAGCGGGCGTATCTTACCATGCCGTCGTAATGCTCACGAAGGAGCTCATCATCACGGAACATCCCAGCAAAACGGTAAGGGATCAGCACTCCCACGTCCGACCAGCCGACCGATCCGTTCATCGTCCACATGTAAAAGTCCGAACCGCCCTCGGGCGCGATGTGCGGCAGGCGTCCGTTCGGCTTCTGCCAGTCGAATACGTCGTGCATGTATTTGCGCGCAAACGGGGCAAAATTAAAGAGGTACGACGCCGTGGTAAAGAACAGCTGCGCATCACCCGTCCATCCGTGACGCTCACGCGTGGGACAGTCGGTCGGGATATCCAGATGATTGCCCTTTGCAGACCACACAGTGGCCTCAAAAAGCCTGTTCAGCAGCTCACCCGAGCAGTTGAACCATCCGGTCCTCTCGAGGTCCGAATAGACCGCATACGCGGTAAAATCATCAGGTTCAAACGGCACATCGGTCTCAACCAGGATGTACCTGAACCCGAATATCGCAAATCTCGTCTTATATTCGTTCACGCCCTCCGCGCATATATATTCCACCTGCTGCAGAGGCGTAGTCTTCCCGCGGTTTGCGAGCTGTATGTTCTTCTGGGTGAATTCCCCGTCCTTGTCGAGCATCTCCCCGAAGCGCAGGAACACGCGCTGCCCTGCGTGTGCGGTCAGTTTAAATGAAGCATAGCCCTGTATATTCCGGCCGATATCGAGCACTTTCTTTCCCGAAGGCGTGGTAATGAGCACGGGCTTAAAGGTCTCATGCTCCTTTACGGGCACATTGTTCGACGCAGAGGGAGTGACCTTGTGCGAGGTAAGCTTCGCCCTGCCTGTAAAGCCGGGCTTCCTGAAGGCCTCGACTATCTCTCCGTCCTTGTTGTCCGCAAATCTTATCGGTCCGTCATTCGACCAGTCCCAGTTCTCATCGGACACCACTGTCTGTACGCTGCCGTCGTCATAAATGATCTCAAGCTGTGCCAGGAGCTTCGTCTCCGTGCCGTACTGGTTCACGATGCCGTTCGCACCGCAGGAGCCGCGGTACCATCCGTCGGCGAGCTGTACGGTAAGCTCGTTCTCTCCCCCGTGCAGCTCCTCCGTCACATCGTAGGTCCGGTACTGCACGCGCTTGCGGTAATCGGTATATCCGGGCGCCATCACGAAATCACCGATCCTGCTGCCCCCGAGCCTCGCCTCGTACAGGCCGCACGCGGTGATATACAGGCGCGCGCGCTTTACAGGTCTTACGACAGCAAATCTCTTCCTGAAGCAGTCCACCGGATAGCGCATTTTCTTATTTACAGCATAAGCACCGGTTATCCAATGAGCCTTCCAGTCCGCAGCAAAGAGCAGCCCCTCTTCAAAGAAAGCCTCGCTCCACTCTCCGGGCTCGTCATTCTCGTCCCAGAGCCTGATCTTCCAGTTAACCCTCTCGCGTGATGCAACAGCCTCGGGATACTCCGCGCGCATAGACGCACCAGAGACCTTGCCGCTCTGCCATTTATCCGTGACGATCTCATACGCGGTCTGGCGCACGCCGCCCTCCGTGTTCCACATCAGGCGCGGATGCACTATATCAATCCCCAGCGGGTCATTCAGGTATTCAGTCCTTAATCTGATCGCTCTCATGACGCTCCTTTATCTCCTGCTGCTCCTTCGCTATGTTCTTCTCAACATTCAGGAAGAAAAGTATCACGGCGAGGATCGCGCCGGTAAATACCTCCAGTCCCAGGAATGCGAAGGAAATAACCCAGTTTACACTCTGCGGCTGTGCAATGGCTACGGTGAGGACTCCGTCCGCGGCAGGCTTCAGACTCTCCAGGGCCACCTGTGCGGTCAGTCCGCCGGAAGCCAATGTCTGTGCCGCCTCCGATACGCTGTTCGCGGTAAAGGGCGCCATATAGCCCGCCTTTGCCAGCATCCAGTTGAACACGCCCGTCATGATGCCAACCATTGCCACCGCGATTATGTTGTAGATAGACATCGCCGCGCCGTCGAGGCGTATATCGCTCTTCCATTCGAGATGGTCGAGACAGTCTGCGAACAGCGCCATAAAAACGTACGCGCAGGGCAGTCCGCCTATGTTCTTGATAAACTGGCCCGTCAGGACGATCCACATAGTATGCGGGAATATCCAGCAGATAAGAGACCCCAGCGAGTACAGTATGAATCCGACCAGCGTAACGTTCCTCTTTCCGAAGCGCTTTGCGAGAGGCCATACCGCGAATATTCCGATACCCATCGGGATGCCGCCGATCACGGATACCATCATCTGCGTCACGCCGTCGTTATACGTGCCGAGCACGTAGTTACAGTAATAGACCAGTCCGAGGTTCTTCAGCGTGGTTCCGATCGTATATATGAGAAAATAGACATACATCAGGACCATGTATTTGTCGGTGAATAAGAGTTTCAGCTGCGCCACGAACGAAAGCCCCGTACCGGCCTCATCTTCGGCCTTCTCTTCCGTCACGCGTTCCTTGGTAAAGAAGTACTCGAGCAGTGTGAGGGGCAGCGCGATGATCGAGAGGATGCACATGAGCGTGATCCACTTCGATTTGTCCACGCCGATCGCGGGCATGATGAGCATCGGGAAAATGAGAGCCACAAGGATTCCGGACATCATGATCGTGGTGATCTGGTTGAATACGGAAAGGCCGCCCCTGTCGGTTCCGTTTCGGGTAGAGAGCGGAACCATGAGGTTATGGCTCATATTGAAGATAGTGTATGCAAAAGAATAGAACAGGTTATAAGAGATCATAACCCATATGGCCTTCACCGCATCGCTGCTCTCGGGAACCGTAAAGAGCAGAATGCCGGTCACAGGCACAAGGAAAGCAGAGAGGAACAGCCACGGGCGGGCCTTGCCCTCTTTGGTCCTTGTACGGTCAATGACCTGTCCCATGACAATGTTCGTGATCGCATCAAGGATCTTTGAAACTATCGGAAAAACGGTCAGAAAGACGCCGCCCCACAGCGGAGTGAGGTTCAGCACGTCCGTATAATAGACATTGAGATACGTGGCCAGGACCGCGTTGAGCAGCAGCGCTCCCGCGGGGCCGAGCAGGTATCCGAGCCACTTCTCCTTCTTCGTGACCTCGCCCGATCTGATCAAACTTGCCGGAAGTTTCATAGAGGGTTCCTCCTGATGGTTTATTTATTTACATCCAGTTCGCTTACAATCTTGGGGTATTCACGCAGTTCGTCCGCTTCATGCAGCGGGTTCCATACCTGCGCGAAAAACCTGTCTTTCTTAGCCCTGTTTCCGTAATTCCAGGACTTTCTCTCACATTCGTCGCACCAGTGTCCGCCTTCGAGGATCAGCCTCGGGCTCCCCTTAAAATTATGCCCGAACTGGCATGTAAACTCAAGGGGCGAAGTCCAGTCGCCCTTTGCCATTTCCGTCGAATCACATGTGCCTCCGCGGAACTTTGCGGCACCTTTCATATCCTCGAGTGTGAGCTCCGATTCGGGCTTGCTCTCATCATAGCCGTGATCGATATGAACTACCTTGTCCCAGTCGGTGAAGGCTTCCATTTCGCTGACCTTGTCAGGGAGCGCTTCCCAGGCTTTTCTGCCGCCCCAGAACGCATCGATATAGTCTTCCTCATTTTCATCGATCCAGTGCTTCGTGCCGTGCTCCGAATTCAGGAGCTCTTTGAACGTTTTTTTGATGATCGCGCCCATAAGCTTTTGTCCGCCCGGGAGCTTTGTGATCACCTTGCCGGCTTTTACGGCGCTGCCCAGTTCCTTTAAGTACGCATCGTAAAAATACTGCATGGAATCGCTGCGGAAATGCAGGTAATCCTCGAGCTTGTCCGAATCAAGGTAATACTGTCCGTGGAAATTCCTCGTCGCGTACATCTTCGGGTCGATCACCGGATCGAGCGTCTTGAAGCCGAGCTCGCCGTACATCGCCTCATACATCTCGAGCGTGCTCACCCTGCAGCTCTCGCCGCCTCCGATATTGTATATATGTCCCCAGAAACTTTCCGCAAGGCTGCCGTCCGCGTCAAAAGCCGCGAGATTTCTCATGGCCCTTCCGCTGTCCCTGTCCGAAGCGTATTCGAGGACATTGTATATGCAGTTGTGGAACTGGATCGCATCGCGGATCTTCGCCATCGCGGGCCCGATGATGCCCGTCTGGCGGAGCGACACCCAGTATTTTAAGCCGCTCTCGATGACATATCTCTCGGCTGCGACCTTCGATACCGCATAATAGTCGAACATGCTCGGCTTTATCGGATCACCGACCCTGCCCCAATGGATGGGCGGCATCCTGTCGCCGGTCTCCGCCACGGTCCCGATATATACAAACTTGCAGGTATCTTTCTTTCCCTGAGACTTTATCAACTCGATCAAGTTTACCACGGAGCCGTAGTTGTTCTCCATGGCTTTCTTCGGGTAATAATCCGCTGCGGGAGACACAAAAGCCGCTATATGGAGCACCATGTCGGACATCGAAATGCATTTGGCTACGTCCGCCCTGTTGAGCAGGTCTCCGTATACGACAGTCAGACCGTCTTTATAAATGTATTCATCAAAAAGCTCGTGATTCTTTTTGCTGTCACGCACAAGTATGACCAGATCGTATTTGAGGCCCAGATCGGGCAGCATCTGCTTAAAGCTCTCAAAGCCCATTCCGCCGCCCGCGCCGGTCATAAACACGGTTTTTCTTTTATCTGCCATATTATTCTCCTCTCATGCCGATGACTTTTGCCTTTCCGTCGAGGACTTCGATGCACAGACGGATCGAATCGCCGATCGCCGCATCGATATCATCGGGCTCAACATGCAGTTTTTCGCAGCCGAGGCTCTTGTCGATAAAGAGGTTCGAGCACTGAAGATCGGTAAATTTCACCATATGGAGACCGCCTTCATGGCCTGCCGCCTTCTGCTCCTTCATGATCTTCTTGCCGCCCATCGCATACATCCAGTTCGGGATCGTGATGATCTTTTTGCCGGGACATCCCATATGCTTGTGGACGATCGCGAGCATTTCCTTCCAGGTCATGTTGTAATAGCCGATCGGATAGGCGTTCCCGCCCTTGTTGTATTCGAGTGCTCCGACCAATGCCTGTCCTACCTGATGCACGGTAACCATAGTGGTGCCGCCCTTCGGATACATCGTAAACTTCTTCATCGAACGGATCTGCTCGACAAGGAATACCCATACGGGCTTTCTTCCGGGCTGTGTTCCGAATATGTAAGGGAGCTCGAGAACAGCTACGTCAAAGCTCTCATCCGCAAACGAGAGCGCCATCTCTTCCTGGTCGATGCGGCTCCTGATATAAGGATGCCACCTGGTAAGCTCCTTATCCTTCATGGTCTTTGCAAAGTACGCAAAATAGGATCCGCAGATCGACACATGCTTTACGCCGCATTCCTTCGCGATCTTTAAGAGCCTTGCGAGAGGGTCGATATTGTACTTCTTAAAAAGCTCGTAGATGGGAGCCGGACCTTCCACTCTCTCGTCGACGCCCGCCGCGAAAACGAAGCCGTCGCAGCCTGTCATGTACGCCCTGATCTGCTCGTCGGTCATCTCCATGTAATTGCCGTACTCGATCTTCATCTCAGGCGGAAGGGAAGCTCCCTGCGGAAGAGGCGGAAGCGCAACGGATGTCACCTCATGACCTCTTTCTATCAGTACTCTTGCAGCCTCGCTGCCTAAAAGACCTGTTCCTCCGATCATAAAAACTTTCATGTTATTTATCCTCCTGTTAAAAAAACATTGCTTGCAATTTCAAGACTACGGTTATATAATATGGACATCGTGTATGATTTACAATAATCAATATTGTTTAAAACGCATTGTTTAGTACGTTTTCGCCGATAGTGTCCGATTAAGACATTTTCGGCAATATCTGTAGTGTTTAAACCTTAAATTTTTTATAAACACAGGGGAGAGGGAACATGGCCACAAAGAACAACCGCAGAATACTCGTAACGAAGAGGATCCTGAAAGAATCCCTGCTGGAGCTCATGCAGGAAAAGCCCATCTCGAAGATCTCGATCAAGGAGATATGCGATCTTTCTGAGATGAGCCGTTCGACTTTCTATATTCATTATCAGGATCAGTTTGAACTCTTAAAGGATATCGAGGACGAGGTCCTCACCAGAACTTTTGAGACTCTCGAAGGCATCGATTACTCGTTAGACACCATCGAATACGTAGAGAAATTCTTAAACTATGTAAGATCAAACAAAGAAACCTTCGGCGTCCTGCTCTGCCAGCCGGGCACCGAGGATTTCCAGAATTCCATCGTGAGCCTGGTCAGCCAGCGAGTCGAGGCGTCCATGCCCGCGGTCGTGAATCCGAAGATCACACGCTACTATCTGTCGTTTGTGATGCACGGCACCCTCAACATGATCAGGGAATGGATCAAAAACGACTTTGACATCGAGACCGGAGAACTCTCAAGCTTTATATACAAATCGTGCCAGGGCGTAACCCTGGCACTTACGGGGCATTAAACAGCCCCGTTTTTTATGTCTTTTTTTATGTCGCAGATTCCGCCTGCTCGCTTAAAAACCACTTGCTCCTGTCCGCGGCGAATCCGTCGCGCTTTATGGTCAGCAGGTTGAGATTGTCGGTAAAGGCCTCCGGAACACATTTACTGTTTTCATATCACTCCCGCGTAGTAGCCCTTCCTTGCGAACAATATGGTATCGTATTCTTCCTGATCAGTGGTCTCCTTATAGACGCCGACCGATCCGGCAAGCGATATGAATCCGGCACCGTCTTCCACAATGTCGTCGAACCGGCTCTTAAAGAACTCCAGCACTCCGTCATAGGTCTCAGGCACTTTTACGCCGTCATAATAGATATCCGCCGCATCCACATAGACTACTTCGAGCATCTCAAACCTG
>JAGCSS010000121.1 GCA_017964055.1 Lachnospiraceae bacterium | reverse complement strand
CTATGAGTTCCTGACATTGTGCACGTTCCCTCTCGTAATGCACGAGATGACGGACGCCGCGCTGAAGGCAGGACGCCAGTACCTCACATACATGCTCGGCGGAGCGTCGTTCGCGTTTGTCGGGATCATAGTTCTGTTTATGAACGGTTCGTCCCTGACCTTCAGACTAGGCGGGGGTGTCGTTCCGGGTACTGTAAGCCGCGGTGTGCTGATCTTCGTTTTTTTCATGATCTTCTGCGGTTTTTCAGTAAAGGCTGCGATGATGCCTTTCGGAAAATGGCTGATCGGAGCGGCCGTTGCTCCGATGCCCGTTACGGCGCTGCTTCATGCGGTGGCGGTCGTTAAAGCCGGCTCATTTGCCGTTTTAAGGCTTATATACTATGTTTACGGTACGGAGCTGATACGCGGCACCTGGGCCCAATATGCGGCCATTGCGCTGTGTGCTGTCACGGTTCTCTACGGCTCGACCATGGCTGTAAAGGAGCCTCACTTAAAGCGCAGGATGGCTTATTCCACGATCAGTAACTTAAGCTACATCCTGTTCGGTGCCTGCATTATGACACCCATGGGAATGTACGCCGCGCTCATGCATACGGCAGCCCATGCGGTGACAAAGATCGCGCTGTTCCTTTCGGTCGGCGCCATCATGCATGTTACCGGAAAATGCTATATCTATGAGATCGACGGCCTCGGAAAGCGGATGAAGGGCATATTTGTCTGCCTTCTGCTCGGAGCTCTTTCGATAATCGGAATACCGCAGTTTATGGGATTTAACAGTAAGATAAGCCTGATCCGCGCCGCGATAGACGGCGGGGGAGCGATGGATTATGCCGGAGCCATAGCGATAATCATCTCGGCACTGCTTACCGCTGTTTATCTGCTGAATATCATAATCAGGGGATATTTTCCTAAGGATAACGCCAAATGCGAGAGATTCGAGGAATGTCACGATCCCGGATGGAGAATGATGATCCCCATCGGCCTTGCATCTGCCGCCACTCTGGTACTCGGCATCTGGTGGCAGCCGCTGTCGTCTTACTTTAAGTCGATTTCAGGTTTATTATAAAAACGTTCAGATCGTTAAACGGAGCATTTGAAATGAAGGGTAATATTTTTCTGCTTTTACTCATACTGTGGCCGTTTGTTTCGTCCCTTTTTATCTTCCTTTCAGGGGCAAATAAAAAGAGGACCGAAAGGATCGCGCTCTCGGCAGTGGCCGAGGAGATCCTTATAGCGGCTGCCGCGATATGGCTTTCGGTACGTTCGTCCGGAATGCCTTATCTTGCTGTGCCCTTCGTAGAGGGCTTCGGGCTTTCCTTCAGGCTGGACGGCTTCAGGATCGTATATCTCTGTGTAACGGTTATGATGTGGTTCTGTTCGACGGCTTCCTCGCTCCAGTATTTCGGCGACGCGAAGAACAATGTGAGATATTACTGCCTTTCGATGTGGACCTTTGCTGCCACCCTCGGCGTTTTCCTGTCGGCGGACCTGCTGACTACCTTTACTTTCTTTGAGATCATGTCGCTCGCTTCTTATGCGTATGTTGCTCATACCGAGAAAAAAGACGCGATGCGCGCCGCGGAGACTTATCTGGCCGTGGCGGTCATCGGCGGTCTCGTTATGCTGATGGGACTTCTGATCCTGAACCATATGGTCGGAACGCTTAATATGCTCGAACTGAAGGATGGCTGCGAGGAGATCTTTGCGGCCGGCGATAAGTCTGAGATCCGTGCGCTGTTTGCCGCCGGTGGATGCATACTGTTCGGTTTCGGCGCAAAGGCGGGTATGTTCCCTCTGCACATCTGGCTCCCGAAGGCTCATCCCGTGGCTCCCGCGCCCGCATCGGCATTGCTTTCCGGCGTGCTTACAAAGTGCGGTATCTTCGGTGTGCTGATCCTTGTTCTTGAGATATTCGCAGAGAATTTCGCTTTCGGAATTACGGTTGTCCTTCTCGGAACCGTGACTATGCTCCTGGGCGCCGTACTTGCCGTTTTCTCGGTAGATCTAAAACGCACTCTGGCCTGCTCGTCGGTTTCACAGATAGGATTTATCCTGATCGGATGCGGTCTGATCCCGCTGCTCGAAGAAGAGTGCACGCTCGCGATGTCCGGGGCGATGCTTTATATGGTCAATCACTCGATGTTCAAACTTACGCTTTTCCTGTGCGCGGCCGCGATCTATATGAACTGCCACATGCTGAACCTGAACGACCTGAAGGGATACGGGCGTGACCTTCCGCTTCTCAAGATTCTCTTTGCGATCGGGGCTCGCGGTATTTCCGGCGTTCCGATGCTGAGCGGCGATGTTTCGAAAACCCTGATCCACGAGGGTCTGGTTGAGTATATCCATGAGGCGGGCAGTCTTGCGCCTCTGTTTAAGACAATAGAGATTCTGTTCCTTGTGAGCGGCGGCATGACCTTTGCTTACATGATGAAGATATTCCACGCGATATTTGTCGACAGGCCCGATCCGGAGCCCAGGTATGCGGGAAAGGATAAGTCGATATCGTCCCTTACATATGTGTCGATCGCGATCCCCGCAGCTCTGATCCTTGTTTTCGGGGCGGTTCCGAAGCTGTTTGTGAACTTTATCGCGCGTCTGATGGGAACCTTTAATTCCGCAGCTTATAATGCCGAGCAGCTCGAGGTACTCGAGGGACTTCATCTGTTCTCGTGGGAGAATCTAAAGGGTTCGCTCATTTCGCTTGGACTCGGTACCGTTTTCTTTATCCTTATCAGACTGTTCCTGACAGCCGGTGATAAGCGGAAGTCGCCGGAATACCTGAACCGCTGGCCTGCGAAGCTCGATCTTGAGGAGCTGGTTTACAGACCGCTGCTCACAGGATTCTTCCCGTTTATTTTCAGGCACCTGTATGTGACCGAGATACTTAAGGGTATTTGGAAGGGTATCATGACTGCGGGCGGATTTATCGGACGATGCCTTGCATCCGTTTTCACGTATTTCTGGCGCTTTGTCATGAAAGTGGGAGAGAAGGCCGGGATTATACTGGCCGATACCTTTGCTGCGATCGTGGATCTGATGAGGGTTCATGTTTTCAAAGACCTTGAGGATAAGGAGCATCCGAGGCTTGAGAGGATGAGGCGCGGATATATCAAAGCCGAGGTTTATTACAAGATCGTTTCGGGTGCGCTTTCGTTCGGACTTATGCTGATAAGCCTTGGTCTGTGCGGCACATTGATATATCTCCTTTATCTCATGTTCAGGTGATTTTCTTCTTGATATTGTAATCAAATTATGCTAAACTACAAAATATAAAAATATTATATCATGATTTTGATGTTCGTGAACATCACTTTATGTTATAGGAGATTGTAATGGCAGATACTCTTGATATTAAGTACATTAATCCATTTCTTAAGGCAACGATCACTGTCTTTGAAATGCTCGGAATAGCAGGAGGTAAGGTTGGTAAGCCCAGCATTAAGGACCTTGATTTCCCTGCAAATACATTCCTGATCCAGGTCGGCGTGACCGGCGCAATGAAGGGACAGGTTTTCTTCGAGATAGAGGATAAGAAGGCTATGTCCATTGCCAGCACGATGATGATGGGTATGCCCGTTACATCGCTCGATCCGATGGCTTGCTCGGCGCTGCAGGAGCTCGGCAACATGATCCTGGGCAATACCTCGACACTTTTCTCGACGATGAATATCATATTTGATATCACGCCTCCTCTGTCAATGCACGGAGATAAGCTGAAGATCCAGACAGAGACGCCCGCGATCTCGATACCGGTGCTGTTTAATGATGAGGAATTCATCAGACTGTACATTGCCGTAACCGAAAATACTGATAACGCTTGAATTTGTTTCTTGATGAAACGCCGTATACGTAATACGGCGTTTTTTTAGTTACTGTTCAAAGCTGTTCAAAATGACTCTGAGTAGGAAAAATTACGAACAAGTTTGTATTTTTCTTTCTCAGAGTGTTCTGTGAATAGTAACTATGGCTTGAAAATTACGCGTGTAAATTGTATAATTAATTGTT
>JAGCSS010000120.1 GCA_017964055.1 Lachnospiraceae bacterium | reverse complement strand
GTAAGACATCAGCTGCACTACGGGCTGAATAAGCACGTAGTGCGGTTGATGTCAGAGCGAACGCTCCTCTCGCAGATTCAGCGAGAGGGCGCTTAGTGTCCGCTGCGTCCGAAAAGGAGCGAGAGCGTGTCTCCGGAAGTTTTACTCGTTGCCGCCCGTGCATCCGGCATCAAAAAAGGGGGCGGAAGAACCGCCCCTCTTCTGAGGAATCGTTTGTTGTTCCCGCCGCCGTATATTGGCGGGTAACCGGCTATTTACAGCAGATAATGGTAGTCGTTGTAAACCGTCTTTATGATCTCGCGTATCTCCGCGCCCAGGCTGCAGTGCTCCGTGAAGGGCTCTTCGTCCGTGATAACGCCCCAGAGGCGTACGCGGAAGGTCTTCAGCGTATCGTCGAGCAGCAGGAAGCCCTGGTTCGTACTGTTGTTAAAGCTGGCGAGGTCATTGTACAGCGTGAGCTTATCCTTGTAAGGCAGGCTCGCGTAAGGACAGAATATCGTGCAGTTGCCGCACTCGTTGCACATGCGGTCGATATGGATGATCTGGGGCATCTGCATGCCCGGAACATCGATCGCGATATTCGCGCGGTTGGGACATACATCTACGCAGTTCTCGCAGATCTTGTCGCAATTGAGACACCGCGAGGATACCGAGGTGTTGCCGCCGCAGCAAGTGCTGTCGGCATCACAGCAGCCCTCTTCGCACAGCACGCCCTTTTTGGCAATCAGTTCATTTACATCGGTGCTGTCATACATCTCTTTGATCAGAGCGCGAGCCTCATTGATGATCGGGTTGGAGGAAATGTCAACGCCGCTGCGCTTGATAATGTGTTCTACAGCTGTCGTGGCATCTGCCATCGCCTGAACGATCGTCGCGGGGCCGTGCAGGCCGTCGCCAGCCACATATACGCTGTCAACCGAGCTCTGATTGTACTTGTCGCAGATCGGGTAACCCTTTTCGTCGATCTCGAGCTCGAGGTCATGATAGAGAGCAGAGTCGATCTTTTCGCCGACAGCCGCGATAACGGTATCAGCCGGAACGGTCACGATCTCGTCGGTCTCAACGGGTGTGCGGCGGCCGGATCTGTCGTATTCTCCGAGTACGTTTTTCTTGCAGATGAGCTTGCCGTCGGAATACCCGATGGGAGAGAGCAGGTCCTTAAACTCCACGCCCTCAGACATCGCGAGCTCGAGCTCTTCCGCGTCCGCAGGCATGTTTCTCTTGTCACGCCTGTAAACGAGATATACGTTCTCAACGCCCGGGAATGCCTTGGCTGCGCGGGCGGTGTCCATAGCGGTATTACCGCCGCCGACAACGACTACATGCCTGCCGATATTGAGAGAAGGATCGTGCAGGTTGACTCTTTCAAGGAAACTGATCGCGTTCATCGGTTCGCAGCCCGAGACTTTAAGCACGCCGGGCTTTCCTGCGCCGACCGCGATGATAACGTATTTATAGCCTGCCGAGCGGAGCTCGTCGAGCGAGGTCACTTCATGATTGAATTCAAATTTTGCGCCGAGAGCTGCTGCAAACGCGATATCCTGTGCGATGGCGCCGCGCGGGATGCGCTGCTCGGTGATAACATGAGCAACGGTACCTCCGCCCGAGCTGCGCTTGTCGTAAACAACAACCTCAAAGCCTGCGCGGCAGAGCTGATTGGCGGCCGCGATACCTGCGGGACCTGCGCCGATCACGGCAGCTTTGATGCCGTTGGACGCGATCTCATGCAGTTTCTTCTCGCCGAGGTATTTCTCATAATCTATGCTTGCTTTCTGTGCCGCGATGAGCTTCTTCGAGCGGATGCTTACCTGCGACTCGTAGAAATTGCGCGTACACTTGCTCATGCAGGGATGTGCGCAGATGGTGCCTGTGATGTTCGGAACGGCATTTTTCAGACCGATGACCTTCATCGCATCGAGATATCTGCCGGCCTCAACGAGCTTCATATAAGCGGTGATGTCCTGATGGATCGGGCAGCCCTCCGAACAAGGCGCGATAAAACAGTCGGTGATGGGAACCTCTCTCTTTGACTTGCGCGAAGGCGGGATCTTAACGGGCTTGGTATGGTGAGGATCCTTTTTGGCCTCTTCGACAAGCCGTGTGACCTCATCGACGTTAACGCCGGAAAATGCCCTGTAATCGACCTTTGCGAACTTGTCCGCGATCTGCAGCACGCGGTTGTATCCGCCGGGCTTGAGGATCGTGGTGGCAAAGGTGATGGGCCAGATGCCCGCGTTGTAGAGCTTTGTGATATTGAACGCGTCCGCGCCGCCGGAGAAACTGATGCGGAGTTTGCCGCCGAAATCCTTCGACAGCTTCATCGCAACGCTCAGAGACAGCGGATAGAGCGACTTTCCGGACATGTACATCTCTTCGCTCGGAAGCTCGTTGCGCTTAACGTCAACGGGGAAGGTGTTCGTGATCTTGACGCCGAACTCGAGGCCTGCGCTGTCTGCGAGTGCCTGCAGGCGCTGCAGCATCGGAACCGCGAGCTCATACTGCAGATCGTCCTCGAAATGGAAGCGGCCGAACTGAATGTAGTCGTAGCCCATCTCATCAAGAGTCTCGCGTGCGTAATCGTAACCGAGCAGCGTGGGATTGCACTTGATGAATGTATTTACGTGCTTCTCTGTAAGCAGGTAGGAAGCGATTTTCTCGATATCCTCGGAAGGACATCCGTGGAGCGTGGAGAGTGTCGCCGAGGTACATACCTTCGGTGAGAATTTCTCTACATCCGCCGCCGTAACCTTTGAAAAATCGGAAAGATGCGC
>JAGCSS010000119.1 GCA_017964055.1 Lachnospiraceae bacterium | reverse complement strand
GTAAAGGTTTGCGCGGTAACGCCCGATGCTCGGTATCGAATAAGAAAAATCGACCTCGCCCTGTTCCTCAAATCGCGGAACCAGTTTCGCGGGCAGGATCGAATAAACCAGATCGTGCATGTCCTCGGGCGTAAGCCTCGAGCCCTCGATCGCTTTAAGTTCACCGTATATGCGCACCTGTAGCGGCGCGCCTACGGAAAGATGAAGGTCCGAACCCCTCATCTCAGCAGCCTTCTCAAGAAGTCCCTGGATCGTGATCATATAGTTCTCCCCCAATAAGTATCGGATGAATAAAAAACATTGTTTTTTATTCATCCTCGAACACTGAATCTATCAGCATCAGCAGTTCCAGAACGCTCTGAAAGTTCTCTTCCATGCCCTCTTCCATCCATCTGAGCGTCCCCTGCCAGCTGGCGTTCTGCCTGAACATAACCCTCATCCTGAGTGTCGCGAGGTCTCCGCTGACATTGTGCGAGTACAGCTCCTTTGTCGGGGCGCTCCTGACCCTGATCACGGGCGGATGCTGCGCCTTGTCCTCCTCGGTCTCGAAGCTGCGGATATCCATCGTGGAATGGGGATAGTCGAAATTGTCAAAGATATACTCGATCTGCCGGATCATATCCATGCAGTTCTCAAAAAAAAGAGCATCCCTGTAATACGCGTTGAACAGACGGCCGCGGATCTCTCCGCCGTCGTATGTATCTATGCAAAGCCTAAGATAGCACATCTCATTTTTGATGCGCGATGCTCTAGCAATGGACATAACTGCCTCCGCAAATACAAAGTTCTCTACAAGTACATTATATATCGAAACACTAGGCAAGTAAACAGAAAAAACCTCCGAGTTTCCCCGGAGGTTTTAGGAAAATCAATCGGTATTAAATTACTTAAGAGTAACCTTTGCTCCAACTTCCTCGAGCTTCTTCTTGATCTCTTCAGCCTCAGCCTTGCTAGCGCCTTCCTTGATAACCTTGGGAGCGCCGTCAACGGTATCCTTAGCTTCCTTGAGGCCAAGTCCGGTGATCTCACGAACAACCTTGATAACCTTAACCTTCTCAGCGCCTGCTTCGGTAAGCTCTACGTTGAACTCGGTCTTCTCTTCCTCAGCTGCTGCTGCGGGGCCAGCTGCTACAACAACGCCTGCTGCTGCGCTAACGCCAAACTCTTCTTCACAAGCCTTAACGAGGTCGTTAAGCTCTAAAACGGTCATGCCCTTGATAGCATCGATAAATTCCTGTGTAGTCATTTTAATATCCTCCGTAATTAATTAATAGTGCTGCGCCGACTGTGCGCAATAAGTCATGCGTTCTCCTGCTGCTTCTCTGCGATCTGCTTGAGTACGCGAGCGAAGTTGGTAACAGGTGACTGCAGTGAACCAAGTAACTTGGAAATAAGTACTTCCCTTGAAGGGATGGTAGCGATAACCTTGCATCCTGCCTCATCGTAGTAGGTACCGTCGATAACGCCGGCCTTGAACTGAAGAGCGGGGATGTTCTTCATGTTATCAGCTAAGATTCTTGCGGGTGCGGTAGCATCTTCCTTTGCGATAGCTACAGCCGTTGTTCCCTCGAGAACGCCGTCAAGCTGCGCGTAATCGGTTCCCTCGAAAGCTCTCTTAAGGAAGGTGTTCTTGTATACCTTGTATACAACACCGGCTTCTCTTAAGGACTTACGAAGTGCCGTATCCTGCTCAACGTTGATTCCGCAGTAGGTAACAACTACGATAGCCTTGGCATCCGCAACGTGGCCCTTGATCTCATCGATAATGGGGGCCTTAAGTTCAACCTTTGCCATTTGATTTTCCTCCTATCTTATTTTTGGGAGGCGATAAAAATCGGCCCCCCTGCCTGAACAGGAGAGCCGTATAAGTCATAATAATAAACAGATACATTCTCATCCTCGGCGGGCGATCCAAAACGGATACTTACACGCTGATCAAGCGTACCAGCTGTCTTCGGGCAATGGGTGTGAAACATCACAACCTTGTGTATATTATCATGCATGTATTCTGTTGTCAACAAATTTTTTAAAAGATTTTCGCTCAGGCCGCATTTTACGCCTTTCTGCGGATCGTAACGCCGGCCGTCCTGATCAGCGCGACTCCGAGCAGCAGCCAGAATATCGGGCTCACCGTTACGCAGCTGTCATTGATGATGCCCGTGATCATATATCCCACGCAGGCTCCGAACAGCCCCGCATCGGTCGCGGTAAGCTGCTTTGCCCTTATCATGCCGATAAAACGGACGATCACGAACACGAACAGCGCGAGCATTGAGAGCAGATAGGGCAGGCCGTTCGAGACAAAGCTCTGAATGTACCAGTTATGCGGCCTGTCGATCACGTATTTGGTCGAACCGTTGGTATTCAGGAGGCCGACCATCTCATTCTGCACGAAATGGAAAGCGAAGTTGCCGCAGCCCTTTCCGATAAGCAGGCATTCGGCCATCACCGGCAGCGACTGTATCCAGATATAGCCGCGCCCCGTACCGAAACCGTAGAATCTCTCTAAACCGGTCACCTTCGGCTGGGGTATCCTGTCCTCGAGCTTTTCGCCCTGGATAAAAGACCTGAAGCCCTCTTCGGTCAAAGCGAACTGCGCGGGTCCGTCGTAGCCGAAGCAGAAATACACCATCCTGCCCTCGGTGGCAACCGTTATCATGTCAAACCTAGGATCCGCGGGCGCCACGCCCTCGAGATGGAGATCCACCCTGTCGTTGTCAAAGCGCGAGTACTGCGTGCCGAGAGAATTCCCGGCGTAATCCATGAAGCCGATGCAATCGACAAAAGCCTTTTCGTCCGTATCCTTCGACAGATACTCCGTGAGTTTTTTCCTGTCCACGCTGCAGACCAGAGTATCCTCACCAGAAGTAAAGAAGAGCATGCCGTAGTTCAGCTCCGCCTTATCTAGCTTAAACAGCCTCTCGGCCCTGGCTGCGGGACCGCTCACCGCCTGAGTCCCGTTCTTTGCACGCACGACAGCTGACATCCCCGCGACCGCGGCTATGCACAGCACCGCCGCAGCAGCAGCCGATATGAGCACTTTTTTCGCATCCTTTTTGAGCTTTGGCACCGAAGGTATGAGCGCGACCGGTATGCTCACGATCAGGCTCGCCTCAGCCGCCCTCGAATGCGATCCGTACATCGCGATGCTCATCAGCACGAGCGCCGCAAGCTGCAGGCATTTCCGGCCCCGTCCCTTTGCTTCTGCATAGAGAGCCACATCGAGCGGGATCATGAGAGCCGCGAAACCGCCCAGGAAACCCGGATTATTGAACATCAGCGACGACTGCCCCGTAAAATACAGGCTCCTGATGCTCTCGGCCAGCTCCCGAAGCTCCGCCGACGAGATCAGATGCTGAACGAACCTGAACTCTAAGATAGGCTTTACCAGCAGCTCCACGCACGAGAGCGCGCCCGCGACGATCGAAAGTATCGTTATAAAGCCCCTCAGCAGCCCGACAGCGTCGTCCTTTCGCATGTAATAGATTCCGAACAGGCAGACCGCGAGATACGAGACGATGGCCAGATAACCCTCGTACTCGGTATGCACTCCGAGGAATGCCACTTTTGTGTTTTTTGAGAATGCGAACGAAAGGCTCGCGAACAGGAGCATGCCGCTCATGAACGCAAAGGCCGGCCATATCCTCCCGAACTTTACCGTATCAAGATGCTCCGGATGGTCCGGGAATATCATCTCACCCGCAAAAAAGAGTATCGCAACCGCCGCAAAGGCGGCGATTGCGATTTCTTTCGGATACAGTGCTATGTCGCATATACGCCCGTTCGTCGTGGTGAACCAGTACTCCTCATCGGCCGTGACGGCCAGCACCGTCACTCTTGCGATGAAAGGATATATCGCAAGGAAGATCAGCGAAAGGATGATAAATATCTTCTCGTAGCCCCTGGTTTTGGCCTCGGGCGTATGCACGCGTTTATTGTTCCGT
>JAGCSS010000118.1 GCA_017964055.1 Lachnospiraceae bacterium | reverse complement strand
GTTTACATTGTATACGCCGAGCTCCCGGAAGAACTCGGATTTGGATTCGCTGCCGTTTTTCAGGATGGCTTCGGCTTTTTCGGGCGACATGCCCACACCGTCGTCTATGACATCGATCCTGATCAGATCGTCCTCAAAGAAAAGATGCACATCTATGTGACCCGAGCCCTTCGGTTCGATGCCGTGGAAGATCGCGTTTTCGACGAGCGGCTGCAGCGTGAACCTGACTATTCCAAAGTCCTCGATCGCGGGATCGTCAACGCGGATATCCACGCCGATAGTGCCTCCGTAACGGTAGCTCTGTATCGTACAGTAATCGCGCAGCAGGGAAAGTTCCTCGCGGATCGGTACCGTGATGCTGGTGCCCTTTGAGAGGCTCTTCAGAAGTTTGGCGAGGGCGGTGGTCATTTCGGCTATGCCTTCGGATCCCTGGACCGTGGCCATCCACTTGATCGAGTTCAGCGTATTGTATATGAAATGCGGATTTATCTGGCTCTGCAGCATTTTGTATTCCAGATCGTTCTTTTCTTTTTCGGCGGCAATGCGGCGTCTCATGAAAAGTATGCCCGTGACCGCTATCACGGCCAGAACCGAGAATATGCCGAGCCACATGAGCAGCTGGCGGGAATGGAGCCGCGAGAGCGAGATACTGAGGGAAATGCTGCATCCGGTCATGTCGATCGGGACCGTGGCAAGGATCGTATTTACACCGCGGAAATCGGTGACCTTCTGCACGAGTGTGTCGGATAACAGAGCTGATGCTTTGAGCGTGCCGTGTACCGTGAAGCCGTCGACCTCGGTGAGCACGCCGTCCTCGTAGCAGTAGCAGTGTCCCGGAAGGTTCAGATAGATGCGGCTGTCCTCCTCGGTCTGATAACGCCTGAATGCGTCGGTAAACAGAGCTGAAGAGAGTTCAATGAACAGGCAGCCGCCGGTGGCGGAGCTGAAGCGGTAGCTGATCGGCCGGATGATGGGCAGTATCTGTATGCCGTTCCTGTAAAAAGGATCTTTTATGAAGCCCGTCGAGAAATCATAGTCATCGGCATCGAGCAGAGGCCTGAAAAAGTCCTGCTCCGGCAGTTCAGCCGAAAGATCCGCGGTGGAAGAGTAGGTCGTGCTGACGATCTGCAGGAAATGTTCGCCTGTGACCACCGCAAGACGCGGTATGTATGAGGATGAAGAATTGCCGGCAAATTCCTCGGAGATACGGTTGTGCGTCGCGACGGACCTGACCGACCCGGGTTCGGGATTGCTGTCGATATAGTCGGCTATCGAGGGATTGGTGCGGCAGAAGCGTACCAGACGGTAAACATTCGCAAGATCCGAGTCGATGCTGTCCGAAACCAGACGGAGCGAGGCCTCGGAAGAACGGATCAGGCTGGTCTCCAGATAATTTTGGAATACGGAATAACTCACGAAAATGATCGCCGCGCAGACGACGACCAGGACCGTGACCGTAATGACGATTATTCTGTTTTTGCTCTTTGCGGGATGTTTATCGTTTTTCATGCGATTATTTTACACCAATGGCGGCGTGATAACAAGGAAACTAAAAAAATGACATATTATCTAAGAAAAGTGTATCCGCGACCGTGCGGCGATACAAAGGAAAGTACAGACAAATATAAATTATTCCATTCTGACACAAGCGGAAAAACGATACAATCTTAACTGTAACTAACCCTTTTGAAACACAGGGGGAGGATAATTTAATCTGAGGAGGTTATTTTATGAAGAAAAGATTTCTTGCGCTGCTGATCTGCGTTGTCATGGCAGCATCCGTATTTACCGCATGCGGTAAGAAGGACGACGGCAATTCCGGCAATAATGCAAGCAGCAATTCAGGCAGCACAAACAGCAGCTCGAGCAGCAATACCGGCTCGACATCAAGCGACAAGCCCGCACAGAACATCACATTAAAGTGGGCTATCTGGGATGAGAGCACCACACAGTACTGGGGCGACATCAAGAAGGCTTACGAGGCTTCTCATCAGGGCGTTACCATCGAGATGGTAGACCTTGGTTCGACCGATTACATGACGGTTCTCGCGACCGAGCTTTCGGGCTCCGGTTCTGACTTTGACGTTGTTACGATCAAGGACGTTCCCGGTTATGCAACACTCGTTCAGAAGAATGCGATCATCGCTCTTGACGATTATATCGCAAAGGATAAGGTTGATCTGAAAAAGTTCGCCGGAGCTACCGATCAGGTTCTCGTTGACGGCAAGCTTTACGAGCTTCCTTTCCGTAACGATTTCTGGGTAATCTTCTACAATAAGGACATCTTCGACAGAGCAGGCGTTGCGTATCCCACCAACGATATGACATGGGCTCAGTACGACGAGCTTGCGAGAAAGGTTACCGATACCACATTCGGCAAGCAGGTTTACGGAACACACTATCATACATGGAGAAGTACCGTTCAGCTCTGCGCTATGCTTGACGGCAAGCACACCATCCTTGACGGCAACTATGATTTCATCAAGCCTTACTACGAGATGATCCTCAATCAGGAGAAGGACGGCGTCTGCAGAAAGTACGCTGATCTGAAGACCGAAGGTCTCCACTACTCGGCAGCATTCTCCGGCGGCGACGTAGCTATGATGAATCAGGGTTCATGGTTCATTGCCACTCTTATCACCAACATCAAGAACGGCGAGTATGACAAGAGCC
>JAGCSS010000117.1 GCA_017964055.1 Lachnospiraceae bacterium | reverse complement strand
CTGAAGCGGAACAGCTTCTCCTTGTCGTTCATTCCGACTTCACCGAACAGCTTGCGGGCATCTCTGGTCTTTACGGATGTCTTCTCAAAGGGGATATCGAGAGAAACGAGTCTGTGCATCTCCTTCTTAACATCGTCAAGATATTCGTCCGTGAGCTTAAAGTCGGCATAGATCGAGCAATAGAGCGCGTTGCCGAGTGTGTGATCGACTGTGATCTTGCGGATCTGGCCTGCATCGAAAACTCTGGTAAATGCGCGAAGCATCAAAAGGATCATGCCTCTGGTATAGGTCGACATTCCGGGAACCTCGCCGGTCGTCACGAAGCTTAAGCAGCAGTCGTGATCGGCCTTACGCCTGAGCTCCGCGAGCTTGCCGTCAACATTGGCCAGAATGATATCGGCGGGATAGTCCTTCGCGAACTCCTTCGCGATCTCGCCGTAAGGCGTACCGTAGGCGTATTCCAACGTGTTCCCGTTGATCGTGATCTTAATATTGTCCATACATTATAATCCTCCTCGGATATTTTATTTAACTGCGGGCAGCGCTTACCCGGAAGTAAACCCGTACGGCTTTATTTCACACCGCACCTTCTGCGCGCCTCGCAGATAATTTCAAGAAATCTCTCAACCTCGGCCTTACGGCTTACGGCCTCGTCGGTACCGCCCTTCGATATCTGGTCCAGACGGTAGACCGTCTTGCGGTATTCGACCTCGAGAAACTTTATGAGGACGGGATGCTTCCTCTCAATGAGAATGGGCCCGAAGCATATTTCGACCGGATCGTGCTTTTTCTGAAGCTCCTCCTCGGCCTTGTACCCGAAAATGGCGCGTGCTCTGATACAGGGATAGAATTTGTTGTCCTCTTCGCAAATATCCTCGTTAAGTATCTCAAAGCCGTTGTCAAAAAGCCACTTCCGGACATTGTAATAATGTGACTGCGGCTGAAGGATAAGGTACGGATACGGCTGCTGTTTCGTGACCATATTTGTCTTGCTGTCCTTCTCAAGGATGTCTCTGATCATATCGCCGCCCATACCGGCAATAACGATCGTGTCGGCCTCTCCCGGCTGAAGCTGGTCCAGGCCGTAGCCGAGCCTGAGCTCGGTCCTGTCCTTCTGCTCATAGAGCTCCAGATTCTCTTCCGCTTTCTTCAGCGGACCGAAACGTACATCCATTCCAATACAGCGCTCAGCCATGCCGTTCTCGAGCAGCCAGATACAGGTATGCGCGTGATCGCAGCCCACATCTGCAACCGTTTTCGAACGTCCGACCATCAGCGCTGACATCATAAGTCTGTCAGATAATTTTATACGCATATTTTTAAGAAATATATATCCCCCGCCCGGACCCCTTTCGGGGCACGGGCAGAGGATACCTTTAATTTTGATTAACGATCACTCAAGGAAATCCTTCAGCTTTTTGCTGCGCGAAGGATGGCGGAGCTTTCTGAGAGCCTTGGCTTCGATCTGACGGATACGTTCACGGGTGACATTGAACTCTTTGCCTACCTCTTCGAGTGTACGTGTCCTGCCGTCATCGAGACCGAATCTGAGGCGGAGCACCTTCTGCTCACGCTCGGTAAGCGTCTCAAGGACCTTTAAGAGCTCCTCGCGCAGGATGGTCGCCGAAGCGGCCTCTGCGGGTACGGGAACCTTATCGTCCATGATGAAGTCACCGAGATGGCTGTCCTCCTCTTCGCCGATGGGCGTCTCGAGGGAAACGGGCTCCTGGCTGATCTTCTGGATCTCAGCCACACGCTCAACGGGCAGCTTCATTTCCTTTGCAACCTCTTCGGGCGTAGGTTCACGCCCGAGCTCCTGCAGCAGCTGTCTCTGCACGCGCATGAGCTTATTGATCGTCTCTACCATGTGCACGGGGATACGGATGGTTCTGGCCTGATCCGCGATCGCGCGCGTGATGGCCTGTCTGATCCACCATGTTGCATATGTCGAGAACTTATAACCCTTACGGTAATCGAACTTCTCAACAGCCTTGATAAGACCTAAGTTGCCCTCCTGGATCAGATCGAGGAACTGCATGCCGCGTCCCACATATCGCTTTGCGATGCTGACAACGAGTCTTAAGTTGGCTTCGGCAAGTCTCTTCTTGGCGCTGTCGCCCTCGTCGAGTATGCCGTGATTCTGTTCCTGAAGCTCTCTGGCCTGCGCGAGGAGCTTGGTCCTCTCGGCCGGAGCCGCCTTCTCTGCCTTCTTGCGGAGGCTGTCTATTTCGTCACGGATCTTGCAGCCCTCTTCCATGGTCCTGGCGAGGTCGATCTCTTCTTCTGCGGAAAGCAGCGGAACCTTACCGATCTCTTTCAGATACATCCTGACGGGATCCTCCAAAGATACACCGTCTGGTATCGAAAGGTCGATGTTCGCAATGTCGATCTCCTCTTCGCTGTCCTCGGGAAGGTCGTCGATGTCGTCGACATCAAGGATATCGTCAACATCGTTCTCGGGCTGGGCGCGTAAGACATCCACGCCGTTGTTCTCGAGATATTCGTAAATGTGCTCGATCCTTTCGGAATCAAGCTCGAGGTCCGGGAAGAAATCGTTGACCTCCTGATACTCAAGAACGTTTTTCTTTTTCTTCGCAAATTCGAGAAGCTCTTTCAGCTTCTCCTGGAATAACTGTTTGCTGTTGTTGTCTTCCATTCTTTCTCCTCGCGAGCTTTTCATTGACGGCACAGCCTGCCGCGGAGCGCTTCCAAATCATTTTTGCGGTTCATGAGCTCCTGATAGAGTCTCGCATCGTCCGCCTCCAAAGCGCGCTGCATACGCAGTTCAAGCCCGTCGTCAAGTACGCGGACCACCAGATCCGCAAAAGCTTTCTTTTTCTCGTCCTCTCCTATCCTGTCCTCATACAGCGCGGAATTAAGTATCCCCGCAACCTCTTCCTGGTCCTTGACCTCTTCAAATCTGCAAACTATATTTGCGTGTACCGGTCTTCCGTTGTTCGCGTATGAAGCGAATATGAATGAAACGAGTTTATTACAAAGGGGATCGGAAAAATCCTCCTCGGTAATCAGATTTTTTACCGACTCATAAAGGTCGGGATTGTTCGCAAGCATCGAGACAAGGAGCTGCTCAGACCTGACTGTCGAGTCCTTTTCCCCCGCCATCCGCCTGCGTTCTTCCTTGGCGCGTTCCTGCGTCTCTTCGGCCACCCGTTCGTTAAATAACCGGCGTCCGTATTCGTTTACCTGGCGCCTCAGGGCATTGATGTCGATATTGTAATCCCTGGCCGCCGCCTCTATATAATTGTTCCGCTCCAGCTCATCCTCGATCCTTGCGAGTTTTTTTGCCAGCTCGTGATCGAACTTTGTTTTCTGGGCGGGATCCGCTCCGTCTATTTTGTTCCTCAGCGACTTTGCCTCGAAATCAAAGGCAGTGACCGCTTCCTCGATCCTCTTGCGGTACTCGTCCGCACCGAGGTTCTTGATGAATTCGTCGGGATCCTTATAAGGCGTCATGTCGACGACCTTGGTCACTATACCCGCGTCCTTAAGTATCGGTATCGCTCGCAGTATCGCGTTGCGGCCCGCTTCGTCCTGATCGTAGGTCAGCACGACCTCGCTCACATAAGCTGAGATCAGCTTTGCCTGCTGGGGCGTGAGCGCCGTACCCATCGATCCTACCGCATTGTCAAATCCGGCCTGATGCAGCGCAATGGTATCCATGTAGCCCTCGCACAACAGCATGTACTTTTCGTGCGAATGTCTGGCCAGATGCATACCGTATAGGTTGCGTCCCTTGATGAATATCCCGGTCTCGGGAGAATTCAGATACTTCGGTGCCTTTTCCGAGGGAACCATGAGTCTGCCGCCGAATGCGATGACCTTTCCGTTTTTGTCCATATACGGAAAAATGACGCGGTCCCAGAATTTGTCGGATACACCGCGTTCGCTGAAGGTGAAGATGCCGCTCTCGTGAAGTACTCTGTCGGAAAAGCCCTGCTGTTTCAGATAGTCGTAAAGCCTGCCTGAGCCGTGCCCCGCATATCCGAGTCCGAACTTCTTCATCGTCTCGTCGGAAAGCGCGCGTCCTTTAAGATACTCGTATGCCTTCCTGCCCGCGTCGCTGCGCAGCTGCCTGAAATAGAAGCCCGCCGCGGCTTTGTTGACCTCGAAGAGGCGCTCCTTCATATCCCTGCGCTCTTTTTCCTCCTCGGTCATCTCCTGCTCCGGAAGCGCTATGCCCGCGCGGTCCGCAAGCTCCTTTACGGCTTCGATGAAGTTCAGATTATCATATTCCATCAGAAAAGTAAACACATTTCCTGCTTTGCCGCATCCGAAACACTTGTAGATCTGCATGTTTTTGTTGACCGAGAACGAACCCGTCTTCTCATTGTGGAAAGGGCAGAGTCCGACATAGTTCGAACCGCGGCGCGTAAGCTTGACATAAGTGCCTACAACGTCGACGATGTCGTTCGCCTCGCGAACCCTCTCGATCAGTTCATCCCCGTAAAACATGCAATCTCCCTTTTATCACGTAACTATTCACAGCCGTCCAAAAGCACTCATAAACCGTCCGGCTTCGCCGTCCGTCGCTGCTTCGCAGCTTTCGTTTACTCGTGCCCTTTGTCCAGCCTTTACAGTATAATCTGTGTAATCACAAACCTGCAAGTAAACTTGCGGTTTGCGCTCAGCACAGATTAACTGTGAATAGTTACTGTTAGTACACGTCCCAATTTGACGGAATAAGAATCTCGTGGAACTTGGCTACCGCGAATCTGTCGGTCATGCCCGCGATATAGTCGCAGACCGCCTTTTCGGTCCTGAGCTGCCTCAGCTCGTTGTCCGAATAAAGATGTATCTCATTATAGCATTTTCCGTCGCCGTTTTCTATCTGATTTATGAATTCGGAAGGCAAATTCTCGGCGTGGGTCACATAGTAGCCGAACATCTCCTTGATCAGCTGCTCTGCCTTTTTCTCCTGGCCCTTTGCGACCGGATTCGTATAAACGTTTTTAAACATGTACTCGCGCAGTCCGGTCATCGCGACGCTTACCTGCTCGGTCATGATAATATCAGGCTGATCGTAGCTCGACGTGACTATGTCGTGGATGATCGTATTTAACCTCTTGCTGGGCGTATGTCCGAGAACCTCCGTATATTCCTCGGGGATGTCCTCTTCGTTGATTATATGGCCTCTGATCGCGTCATCGATGTCATGGTTAATGTATGCGATCTTATCCGCGAGCCTTACTACCTTTCCTTCGAGAGTCGAAGGCCTGCCCTCGGTCTGGTGGTTCAGGATGCCGTCGCGGACCTCTCTCGTCAGGTTCATGTGCTTGCCGTTCTTTTTCACTTCGAGCAGTTCCACGATGCGGATGCTCTGCTCGTGATGCGCGAAACCGCAGGTCGAGATATCGTTGAGCGCGCGCTCTCCCGCGTGTCCGAACGGAGTATGTCCGAGATCATGTCCGAGCGCTATGGCTTCAGTCAGGTCCTCGTTAAGACGCAGCGCCTTTGCTATGGTCCTTGCGATCTGCGCGACCTCAAGGGTGTGCGTCATACGGTTGCGGTAATGGTCTCCCATCGGAGCGAGGAATACCTGCGTCTTGCCGTTCAGCCGTCTGAAAGCCTTTGAATGGATTATCCTGTCGCGGTCGCGCTGGTACTCGGTCCTGATGTCACAGGGCGCCTCGTACTCATCCCTTCCCGCCGAACAGTCACTGAATGACGCATAGGGGCTCAGATACTGATGCTCTCTTGCTTCCTGCTCTTTTCTGATAGAATCCATATAACTCCTTTCCGGATATCACCCATCGGTTTCCAACCGGTCCGCCGCACGCTTTGAAAAATCGCAGCCGCAATAGTTCTGGCGGTATAGACCGTATTCCTTTGAAAGCTCTATGGAACGCTTGTAACCCTCGTTCTTCTTAAAATCGGTCGGCAGATACGCCGCTCCCTTCGGGACAAATATGCCGAACTCCGTCTCGGACGAGTTCTCCGCTCCGAGCGAGAGCCCTATCTCATTGATAACGGGCGCGGGCTTTAAGGGGCTGAGCGTAAGAGTCGTGGCAAAGTAGTCAAAGCCCTGTTCTTTTGCGATCCGTGCGGTCTCACTCAGGCGCAGCGTATAACACTTGACGCAGCGCGGTCCGCGTTCGGGCGCGTCCTCGAGCCCTCTGGCCATATCAAGGAACTCCTCCGGCTCATAGCGTCCCTCGATCAGGTCCACCGGATGCGTGAACGGCATCTCGGCGATCAGGCGCTTCTGCTCGTTCAATCTGTATTCGTATTCGCTTTTTGAAGTAATGTTCGGGTTGAAATAAAAGACCGTCACCCTGCAGAAGCGTGTCAGAACCTCAAGACAGGTACTGCTGCACGGAGCACAGCAGCTGTGCAGCAATACGGAAGGCGTCAGACCCGCTCCCTTCCAGATTTCGGCTCTTTTTTCGAGCAGCTTATGATAATTTGCAATATCTGGCATAATAGATGAATTAAAGGGCCGGGAGTCACCGGCCCTTGCAGTCGATCGTCAGATCACTGAATGAGCTCAAGCTTACGGAGAACATTCTCGAATTTCTCCTCATCGATGGGCTTTCCGGCATAGGCTACGCAGCCCAGCTCAAAGGCCTTGGTTACGTTGCGGCCTTCGTTCAGCGCGGTGGTCATGATGATCTTTGCGCGCTTGTCGTCCGGGATCCCCTTTTCTTTCTCAATATCACGGATAGCCTTAAGAGTCTGATAGCCGTCCAAAGCGGGCATCATGATATCGAGACATACGAGATCGTAGCCGTCACCGCCCTCGAGCGCCATAAGGAAAGCATCAACGGCCTCAAGTCCGTCGACGGTTATATCGCACTCGCCGTATTTGGACAGAAAACGAAGCATAAATTTTCTGCTCGCGAAATCATCCTCAGCTATAAGTATCTTCATATTTGCCGTTCCTCCTAAACATACTGTCAAGCCCCCGAAGTGACATTGGGGCACAGTTACACCTATAGACGTATTATACAGGCGTCGTGGTGCTTTGTCAACAAAACTTCGATGTTTTAACGAATTATTTATAGGACATCACTTTTCGTGAGATCAGCTTCAGCTTAACGTTTTCGTGCCGTGAAACAGCCCTTCTCAATCCAGATGGAACAGAGGCTTAAGGTCGATGGCTACAGGAGAATTGTCGGGATTCGTCTCCATGATATCCGCCATGAAGTCCCACCACTTACGGTTGATGGCGGTGTCCGCGCCCTCGCTCCAGAGCTTCTCATCGGTTATCTCAATGTATCCGAACAGAGTGAGCGTCTCCTTGTCAAGGAAGATCGTGTAATTGCTTCCGCCGTGTTCGTGGATCATGTCCTTCATCTCGGGCCACAGCTCGTTATGTCTCTTCTCGTACTCGGCCTCCATGCCGGGGTACAGCTTCATCTTGAATCCTCTGATCATTGCAGTGCTCCTTTCATCATTCGGAAATTATCTTTGTCTCGAACGGCTTCAGCGTAAATACGTTCACTCCGTTCGCAGTTGCTACCTTCGCGGTCTTTTCCTCTTCGGAATTGTTGATCAGTACAAGTCTCCTGCTTCCGGGATAATATGCGCATTCTGTGTCTGCGTCATCAGTCAGGTACTTCTCTCCCTCAAGTCCCTTGGCGTAGAGCAGGAGGTTCAGCAGCATTCTCGTATTGGCATTGTTCTTCTCGAAGCCTGCCATGTAAATGCCCTTACCCTTGCCGAAATCATGTACTGTGAGTGTCGGGATGCCGTTCGCTTCAG
>JAGCSS010000116.1 GCA_017964055.1 Lachnospiraceae bacterium | reverse complement strand
GGAGATATCGCGACGGTTACCGTTCACATCAAAAAGATCCGCGAAAAGATAGAAGCGGATACGTCGAATCCCCAGTACATCGAGACGATCTGGGGCGTGGGATACAGGTTCAAGGTCTGAGGATGATATGAAAGGTGCCTGTCACCGGCCGGTGACAGGCACCTTTGTATTATTCTTCTTCTTTTCCGAAAAGTGATTCGAGGAGCTTTCCGAAACCCTTCTTCTCGGGCTTGCGGTCGTCATCTCCGCCCTCCTCGGCGGCTCTCCACTCCTCATATTCGCGGTCGAGGTCGAAATCATCGGGACTGTACTCGGTGCCGGGGATATGGTCGGAGTCCGCTCTCAGGCCCTCGGGCTCACCGTCACGCGCAGCCTCGGAGCCGGCTTTTCCGGACTTCTTCTTTTTCTTTTTGTTGCGGTTGAAGCGGGTGGACATCGTAACTCCGGGATTCTCGCCGGGCTTGTCGATACGGATGTTGAGCTTCTGCGCCTGCTTTTCCTTTTCCTGCTCTTCGAAGATGTTTTCCTCTTCCTTTCTGAGCAGCTCTGCCTGATCGCCGAACTTGCGCTTTTCTTCGGCCTTTTTGCGGAGCTGGGTCAGAGCGTTCAGGTACATCTCGCTGTCGTGGAGCTCGGACAGGCCCTCCTTGACGCTCTCCTTGTTGCGGTCGAGGACCTCCTCCTGCAGCTCGATATTTGCGAGCATGTCGAGCATGTCGTCCTTTACGCGGTTCTTCGTGGCTTCGAGGATCTGCTTGATATCCTCGAGCATGGTATCGGTATAGAGTGAGGCGGCCGCATGCACGTCGTCGGCTTCGAGCTTGGCGCGGGCAACGGTCTCCGCCGCCTGCTTGTCCTGTTCGATGCGTGCCCTCTCACGGCTGCGCGTCGTGGCCTCATACTGGTCGAGTACTTCGTCGATGCCCTCGTTGAGCTTTTCGAGCAGCTCAAAGAGCTCCGATTTTGAGATTATGACGAGATCGGGTGAATTGCCGTATGCCTCGCATTTGGCAAACATCACATGTATTTCTTTTAAGATCTCTTCTATTCTGTCAGGCATGTAATACCTCCCGTTAAAGGAAACTTTTTAACCGTTTCCGATCTGTCTGCGAATATTGTGAAAAACAACTATCTATAGAAGCTTTCATAAATATCTTATACTACATATTGTATAAAATCAAATAGTTCTTGCGGTTTGAAATTGCTTTTGATATACTGATTTCAGTGTATCATATGGATCGGCAAAGGGGTAAGAATGTTAGAGAATTTGTTCCCGGATATGCCGCTGTTTGACAAGATAGCGGGCAAATCCGTTACAGATCGTCTGAACATGGGCAGGCTCTACATCTTCAATATTTTTGGGGCTGTAGGCATGCTCCTGATTTTTGCTGTCCTTAAAATATCCGGTCTGCATGTCCTTCCGGGCAGCTATCAGACCCTTGCTTTTCTGGTAACCACATTCGTATTTCTGCTGAGTGCCGCGGCCGTGCTGTTTACGACCAGGACCCGCCGCACCGATCTTTTCGATAAGGTCTGTTATGTTTATCTGTTTGTGATCTCCGCGATCCTGTATAATTTCGCATTCAAGGCGACCTCAGATGCTGCAGCGATCGTTTTTTACTGGGCCGTGATGCTGGTCATCGGATGTCTTCCGGTGCTGCGTCCCGAGATATTCATGATCGTCTGGGCGATAGAACTGATCCCTGCGGCGATACTCGCCTGGGGCAGGGGATTCCCGTCGGCGACGGTCACATCGCTGATCACTATAGCCATCATGGGACTCGGGCTTTCGATAGCCCTCTATTCCAACACCATCCGCAAGCTCGACTACAAGCTCCGTCTGGATTCGGCACTCTCCGAGGCCGAGACCGATCCGATGACGCTGCTGCTCAACCGCCGCGGACTCGACCGCCGCACCGAGAATATCTGGCCCTACTGCATCAGACAGAAGGCTCATGTGGCGATCATGATGATAGATATCGATAATTTCAAAAAATATAACGACACCTACGGACATGCCGCAGGTGACGAGTGCATCCGCAAGGTTACCGCAGCCATCCGCAGAAATGTAAAGCGCCGCACGGATTATGCGGCACGAGTCGGTGGCGAGGAGTTCCTCGTTATGCTGACGGGTATTGAGCCGAAGCTCGCGGTCAAGTGGGCACTCGACCTGAAAAAATCGATCGATTCGCTGAAGATCCCTCATGCCGACACGAACTTTAATCCGTATGTTTCGGTCAGCATGGGCGTTGCCTGTGCCGAGGTCTCGGACGGCGTTACGTTCGAAAAGCTCCGCGAGGAGGCCGACAAATCGCTCTACGAGGCAAAGTACAACGGCAGAGCCTGCATCTACTATCACCACAGGGCTTTCGGAAAGCCCGGCGCTTTGAAGAAAACAGTCGTTTAACCGTTTTCTTCGAAGTACTTAAGAACCGCACCAGACATATACAGAGAACCGAACGCCACTATGGGTTCGGTTTTTTCTTTTGCCGCATCGACTGCCTCAGAAACCGTACGGCAGACCGCTGCCTCAAAACCGCGCTCGCGGATGATCTCTGCCAGCTTGTCTGCGGGCAGTGCGCGGGGGCTGTCGGGAGTTACGCAGACAAAGCGCAAGGCATGGGGGCATACGCTGTCCAGCATCGAATTATAGTCCTTATCGGCAAGAACGCCCATGATGAACGTTACTTTCGTATCGGGAAGATAATCGTCGAGGATATCCGCCATGGCTTCGGCGCACTGCGGATTGTGCCCTCCGTCGAGGATAAACAGCGGCTCACGGCTCAGTACCTGAAAACGGGCGGGCCAGCTGACACTTGAGACTCCGGATTCGATCGCTGCCGTGGGTATGTTCCATCCGCGTTTCTTCAGGACATATACGGTGTCCAGCGCCACGCAGAGATTGTTTATCTGATGCTGGCCGAGCAGGGGGAAGAAAAGGAGCTTTCCCTTATACTTAAGCTCCTGGCCGTCCAGCGAGTGAGTCACGGGCTCAGCGGCATCAAAGTCGGAGAGCAGGAAAGGCACATCCTTATCCGAGCAGATCGCGCGGAGTGTGGCTTCTGCGGGACCGGGATAGACAACGCAGTCGCAGCCGGTCTTGATGATCCCGCCTTTTGTGGTTGCGATCTCTTCGATGGTATTGCCGAGATACTCGGTGTGCTCGAGCCCGATATTCGTAAATACGGCGACTTCGGGAGCATCGATCGCGTTCGTACTGTCAAGCGCGCCGCCCATGCCGACCTCGAGTACGACGATGTCGCACTGCATCTCATAGAAATACTCCATAGCAATGGCGGTCACGAGCTCGAACTGGCTCGGATGATCCTCCATCATATCGGCAAAGACCCTGACCTGAGAGGTGATCGAAGCGAGTGCCTCATCGGGGATATCACGGCCGTTGACTTTTATGCGCTCGTTGAAGCGTACCAGATAGGGCGAGGTATAAAGCCCCGTGCGGTAACCCGCCTTGCGAAGGATCGAATCGAGGATCGCGCAGGTGCTGCCCTTGCCGTTGCTTCCGGTAACATGTATGAATTTCAGCTTTTTCTGGGGATCGCCCAGAGCCGAGAGCAAAGCGCGGGTACGGTCGAGACCGAGTCTCGTGGTGCTCCAGGTATAGTCTTCTATATAAGCGATCGCTTCCTGTGCATTCATTTTGAAGCTACCTCCGGACCGTCCGAAGCGGTTCTGTCTTTTTTGTCGGGACGTGTCTGCGCCGCGGCAAACTTAAGTCCTCCGTTCCTCCTGATGGCTGTGAGCAGCGGATAGAGGACAACTCCGAACACGATCGCCTTTGCGATGCAGACAACGAGTCTGATCACGAGCGAACCGGTGATGAGCGTGGGATAATACCATCCGTAGAACTTGCTGTCGATCAGGATGACCAGCGTGTTGAGCAGGGTCACTACCAGCTCGCACAGGATAACGAGAACTCCGAGCTCGGTGGGCTTATAGCGGAAATCTTTCTTTTTGGCATAGAAGCCCGCGATGAACCCGAGAACTATGTAAGGGAGCATCCAGAGGACCGTCGTGGCGGTAAAGCCGTAGCGGAGATACTGGTAAATGAGGGTTCCGACCGCGCCGACCGTGATGCCGTCGACCGGGCCGAACAGAAGAGCCGCGATCAGGATCGGAAGACTCTCAAAGGTGATCTTGATGCTGGTGAGGTCGATCGCGAGATACCCGAGAACCGCGCATACGGCGCAGAGCATGGCGTCGGTAACCAGCTGGATTACTGTGAATCGTCTGTTGTTTTGCATAATAAAAGCTCCTTTCGGTGAGACTGTAGAGGAGCCGTCACTGACAGGAGCATAATACTCTCTTGGTGACAGCGGATGCGAAACGACACCGCGGCGTGAGCCTTCGTCCACCGGCGACTTCCCATCCGGAGGCACTTAACGCGTCGTTTCTACTCTGACACTAATAAAAACGAGTTTATTATATACGAAATGATACGTTTGTAAAGATGCAAAAAATATTTGTTTTAATCTTCATTTTCTTCGCGAAGGTCGGCGGTTATCTCTTCGGCGATGACCTCGGCCATGGGAAGGTAATCCTCGAGCAGGCGGTCGGCCGTCATCTCATACTCGGAAGCCTTTACGCGGTCGCGCAGGGTCGCGGTATTGACATAGACATTTATCGAAGCGGCCTTCATCGCGGATCCGGCGAGAATGGCTCCGCAGGCAACATCCGAGATCATCATGCGGTTGCAGATCGCGTACATGCGGTCGAGCAGCTCGATGACATCCGCGCAGGCGTCCATGATATCGAGAGGAGCCATGATCGCGTTCATCGTGGCCTCTTCGAGACGGTCGGCACGTGAAGGATCGTCCTTCGGGATGCTGTAGGCCTTTGAGAGGGGCTCGAAAGCTTCGGCATCGGCTTCGACGAGGTTCAGCAGCCTGATGCGGAGCTCTTCGCATTCGGTGAGCAGCTCTTTGGCTTCTTCCTCAACATCGGCGTATTTTTTCTTTCCGACGGTAAAATTACCGGCCATCGCGCAGAGCGAAACGGCGAGGGCTCCGGCCATGGCAGCTCCGCCTCCGCCGCCCGGAACGGGCTTGTTTGACGCGAGGACTTCGGTAACTTCACGGCAGTTTTTTTCTGTAAGCATATATTCTCCGATCCGTGCCGGTTCGGCAGTCCGAAACGAGGGACTGCCGGGCACAAATATTTGATTTGAATCGATCAGAACAGGCCTGTGATCACGCCGTTCTCGTCAACGTCGATCTTCTCCGCGGCGGGAACCTTGGGCAGTCCGGGCATGGTCATGATGTCGCCGGTAAGGGCAACGATGAAGCCTGCGCCTGCGCTGACCTTAAGATTGCGGACCGTGATGTTGAAATGATCGGGCGCGCCGAGCTTTCCGGGATCGTCCGAGAAGCTGTACTGTGTCTTGGCCATGCATACCGGGATCTTGTCGAAACCGAGCTTTGTGAGAGTCTCGAGCTGCTTGCGGGCAGCGGGCTCGATCGTAACGCCGTCGGCATGGTAAACGCGCTTTGAGATGGCCTCGAGCTTTTCCTCGATGCTCATGTCGAGATCGTAGCTGAAGCTGAAATCGTTGGGTTCCTCGCAGAGACGGACTACTTCGTTCGCAAGAGCGATGCCGCCTTCGCCGCCCTTTGCCCATACTTCGCTGAGAGCCACGTTAACGCCCAGCTCACGGCACTTTTTCTCAACGAGAGCCAGCTCTGCCGCGGTGTCGGTCGGGAATGCGTTGATAGCGACAACACAGGGAAGCTTATATACGTTTTTGATATTGTCAACATGGCGCAGGAGGTTCGGAAGACCTGCCTCGAGTGCGGCCAGATTCTCCTCGCCGAGCTCTGCCTTGGGCACGCCGCCGTGGTTCTTAAGAGCGCGTACCGTCGCAACGATAACAACAGCGGAGGGTGTAAGTCCTGCGAGACGGCACTTGATGTCGAGGAACTTCTCCGCACCAAGGTCGGCTCCGAAGCCTGCCTCGGTAACCGCGTAATCACCGAGCTTCATCGCCATCCTCGTGGCAATGATCGAGTTGCAGCCGTGAGCTATGTTAGCGAAGGGACCGCCGTGAATGAAGGAAGGAGTTCCCTCGAGCGTCTGTACGAGATTGGGCTTTAAAGCATCCTTAAGAAGAGCGGCCATCGCGCCTTCCGCTTTCAGGTCATGCGCTGTAACGGGGCGGTCGTCGTAGGTGTAGCCCACGATCATGCGGCCGAGACGCTCCTTCATATCGGTGATCGAAGAAGACAGGCACAGAACAGCCATAACTTCGCTAGCAACCGTGATATCGAAGCCGTCCTCGCGGGGCACGCCCTGCATCCTGCCGCCGAGGCCGTCGACGATGTTCCTGAGCTGACGGTCGTTCATATCCACACAGCGCTTCCAGGTGATCTTCTTAACGTCGATCCCGAGCGCGTTGCCCTGCTGGATGTGATTGTCCAGCATCGCGGCGAGCAGATTGTTCGCTGCGCCTATGGCGTGGAAATCTCCGGTGAAATGAAGGTTGATGTCCTCCATCGGTACAACCTGTGCGAATCCGCCGCCGGCAGCGCCGCCCTTAACGCCGAAAACGGGTCCGAGCGAGGGCTCGCGCAGAGCTACGATAACATTTTTGCCGATCTTTTTGAGGCCGTCCGCGAGACCTACGGTCGTTGTGGTCTTGCCTTCACCCGCGGGGGTGGGATTGATGGCCGTGACAAGGATGAGCTTTCCGTCGGGGGTGTCCTTTCGGTCCTTTAAGAGCTTGTAATCAACCTTTGCCTTATAGCGGCCGTATTGCTCAAGGTACTCGTCGCCGACGCCTGCGGCGGCCGCTATTTCCGTGATGGGGCGCATCGTGCATTCCTGCGCGATCTCGATGTCTGTTTTGTACATGTTTTTCTTCTCTCCGTTCGTCTTTCCTTTTTCCTTTTTCGCCGGAGCATATGTTTCTCCGACCTACTCATTTTAACTATAAGAAAGGCATAAGGTCAATGAAAAGGTGAAAACTTTTACCAGAAATAGGCAAAGTGTCATTCAGCACCAAAAAATTTGCACAATTCTGGTAAAAATACTAAAAAATTTTGTCAAATCTATTCACAAAAAGGGAAAACGGGTGTATTATTATGACAATAGCAATTGCTTGCTATAAAAACAGAAATATTTGGCAGAAATATCTGCCGAAAGGGGTGCAGCATGAAAGAAGCCGATTCTTTCAAAACAAATAACTCTTCAAAGGTCAGTTTCTTTAACAGGATGAACACGAAGATCGCGATGCTGATCGTAGTGATGATCGCTGTTCCGTTGATCCTTCTCGTCCTGATCTCCATCTCGCAGGCGAGAAAAACAATGGAAGAAACTTACAGTACTTATGCGATGAACCTTGCCGAGGAGGCGGCTGTCGGTATCGACTTTGCGACCGAATCGAGCGAAGGGACATACGGAAATTATGCATTGAACCTCGCTGAGGAAGCTGCCGTATCGATCAACTCGCTGCGTGATTTCGGCGAAGAGGTTTATCTGAACTATGCGATGAACCTCGCTGAAGAAGCGGTAGTCGGCATCAACTCGGCTATTGTCTCAAGTGAGGCAGTTTATAAAAACTGCGCGCAGAACCTTGCGGAAGAGGTTGTTGTCGGCATGGATCTGGTAGCGGCGCTCGGACTTCCGCTCGATCAGGGCAGGATAGGAACGATCCTCAGCAATATCCATATCAAGGACGTTGAAGGTTCCTACGCATACATGGTAAGCCCCAGCGGTACGATGATGTGGCATCCCACCGCATCGAAGATCGGCCAGCCCGTAGAGAATGCGGCGGTCAAGGGCATTGTCGCAGACCTTGCGGCAGGCAAAAAGGTAGAGAACGGAGCAGTTCTTTATGAGTTCAACGGTTCGTACAAGCTTGCGGGCTACGCGTTTACCTCACAGGGCTATATCGTGCTCGTTACCGCGGACTACGCAAACTTTGTTAAGATCGACTATGATTCGCTGATCGGCAATATCCACATCAGCGGTGTTGACGGCTCCTACGCATACATGGTATCGCCCGACGGAACGATGCTCTGGCATCCCACTCCCGAGAAGGTCGGCCAGCCCGTAGAAAATGCGGCTGTTAAGGGCATTGTATCGGATCTGGCTGCTGGCAAGACCGTAGCGGACGGCGCGGTTGTTTACGAGTTCAAGGGAGCGAACAAGATCGCGGGCTATTCCTTCACATCCGAAGGCAATATCCTTCTCGTTACCGCGGATTACGACGCATTCATGAAGATCAACTACGACGAGCTGCTCGGCGGCATCGAGATCAGCGGCGTTGAGGGATCTTACGCATACATGGTATCGCCCGACGGAACGATGCTCTGGCATCCCACCGCATCGAAGATCGGCCAGCCCGTAGAGAACGCGGCGGTCAAGGGTATCGTATCCGACCTCGCGGCAGGCAAAAAGGTTGAGGACGGATCGGTCATCTATGAGTACAAGGGCGCATTAAAGGTTGCCGGATACGCATTCACCAAGAGCGGAGATATCGTTCTTGTTACTGCGGACTACGATAAATTCGTCAAGATCGACTACGAGGCACTCCTCGGCGATCTGGAGATCAGCGGAGTTGAAGGCTCCTACGCATACATGGTATCGGCGGACGGAACGATGCTCTGGCATCCCACCGCATCGAAGATCGGTGAGCCCGTTGAGAACGCAGCTGTAAAGGGTATCGTTGAGAAACTCGCTGCGGGCCAGAAGGTTGAGCCCGGCGCAACGGTTTATGAGTATAAGGGTTCCGATAAGCTCGCTGGATATGCGCTTACCAGGAACAATGTCATCGCGGTAGTTACCGCTGACTATGACAAGTTCATAGCGCCCATCACGGCATTGAGAGGCAGACTGATACTGATCGGCATTATCGCAGCCATTATCTGCTGCGTACTCGGATATCTGTTCGTTATGACGCTGATGAAGGCGTTTGACGAACTCGTACCCGTTATCGACAAGGCAGCGAACTTCGATCTCACCAAGGATGAGAGAGTCAAGAGACTTTCGAAGCGTAAGGATGAGGTCGGCCTGATCGCGAAGGCTGTCGATTCGATGAATGAAAACCTGAGCGGCATAGTAGGCCAGATCCACGGAGCGAGCGACAGCATTTCGGGCAATGTCGATGAGCTGTATGACGCTACCATCAAGATCAACGAGCTCTGCACCGATAACTCGGCAACGAGCGAAGAGCTCGCGGCAGGCATGCAGGAGACCACCGCTTCGACCCAGTCCATTGCGTCGAACGTTGAGAATATCCAGGCAGGCGCCGAAGAGATCAAGCAGATGGCCGATGACGGCAATAAGCTTTCCGTTGAGGTTATGGACAGGGCCGGCGAGCTCAAGCGCACCACAGAGGCCGCTACGAGAAAGACGACCGAGCTCTACGATTCGGTTAAGGTTAAGTCCGAGGCTGCCATCGAGGCATCCAAGGCTGTTGAAAAGATCAACGAACTTACCAGAACGATCATGGCGATCTCGTCACGTACCGGACTGCTCGCGCTTAACGCTTCCATCGAGGCCGCAAGAGCAGGCGAGGCCGGCAGAGGCTTCTCGGTTGTTGCGAGCGAGATCGGAAATCTGGCAGATCAGTCCTCCACGGCGGTTAAGGATATTTCCTCGATCGTTGCCGAGGTTAATGATGCCGTAGGACAGATGTCCGAGTGCATCGGTGAGCTGATCGGATTCCTTGAGAGCAACGTTCTTACCGACTACGACAACTTCGGTAAGGTCAGCGACCAGTACAGGACCGACGCGAACTCGTTCAAGGACAGCATGTCCGACATCGAGAGCAGCATTTCGACCCTCAACACGAACATCAACCAGATCGTTGAAGCGATCGGCGGCATCAACACCACTATCTCAGAGGCCGCAAACGGTGTAACCGATATCGCGGACAAGACCTCCGACATGGTAGGCTCGACATCCGGAACGGCAGACGGCGTTGCTTCGTGCAGAGACAGAGTAAAAGAGCTCAACGACATCATCAAGAGATTCAAACTTTAAAACAGGATAAGGTTCCCGTTTCGCCCTATTGCCGGAACGGGAAATATCGGGGGACGGACATCATTTTGCGTGTCCGTCCTTTATTGTCCGAAAAAAATAAATTAGCAGGTGACTTTTTGAGATTTTAGTGTATAATGTTAAAATGAAGAATAAGGTGGCCGTGAAACGAGCCTGTTTTTT
>JAGCSS010000115.1 GCA_017964055.1 Lachnospiraceae bacterium | reverse complement strand
CTCTGCGGCGACAATCTGACAATTTACTCGGGCGATGACAATGCGATCTGTCCGATCCTCTCGTTCGGCGGAAAGGGCGTTATCAGCGTTCTCTCGCACGTTGCGCCCCGTGATACCCATCTGATCGTTGAGCAGTTCTTAAACGGCGATACAAAGGGCTCGCTTGAGCTTCAGCTCAAAGACCTGCCTCTTGTAAACCTGCTCTTCAGCGAGGTTAACCCTATCCCCGTAAAGACCGCCTGCAAGCTGCTGGGCTTTGCGGCAGGGCCGATGCGTCTTCCTCTGACAGACATGGAGCCAGAGCATGCAGAACTGCTCGCGGCAGAGATGAGAAGACTCGGTATCATTAAGTGATCACAGGATGAGGTATATTTATGGTAAGGATAATACTTGGCGGATGCAGCGGACGCATGGGTCATGTTGTACGCGGCATCGTTGATGAAAATGAAGATATGCAGGTGGTCGCAGGCATTGATATAGTTCAGGGCGACGCGGATTTTCCTGTTTTTTCCGATGCGGCGGAATGCAATATCCCTGCAGATGTCATAATCGATTTCTCTTCGCCCAAGGCACTGAACGGAGTGCTGGCCCTGGCGGAGGAAAAGCAGCTGGCAGCGGTCCTGTGCGCTACCGGGTATTCACCCGAGCAGATCGAACAGATCAATGCTGCGTCACAAAAGATCGCGATCCTGCGCTCGGCGAACATGAGCCTCGGAATCAATACGATGGCAAAGCTGATCGCCGAAGCAGCGAAGATCCTCGGCAATAACGGCTTTGACATCGAGATCGTCGAAAGACACCATAACCAGAAGCTCGACGCGCCTTCGGGTACCGCGCTGCTGCTCGCGGATGCGATGAAGCCCATGCTCAACGAAGAGTATGAGTATGTTTACGACCGTTCGGGCAGACGCATGAAGCGTCCGAAGGCTGAAATCGGTATTTCCGCGGTCCGCGGCGGTACGATCGTCGGTGATCATGAGGTCATTTTCGCAGGCCTCGACGAGGTCATCGAGATAAAGCATACCGCGTATTCAAAGGCTGTTTTTGCAAAAGGCGCTGTCAATGCGGCCCGCTTCCTTGCGGGAAAGCCTGCCGGGATGTATACTATGAGCGACGTGGTAGAATAGTTACTATTCACAGTTAATCAGTGCAAAGTACAAAACGTAAGCTTGCTTACGGTTTTGTACTTACACTGATTATACTGTAAAGGCTGGACAAAGAGCACGAATAAACACAAGCCGCTTTAGCGGTGTCAGACGGCTTTAGCCGGCTGGTTTATGAGTGGTCTTTGGCCGGACTGTGAATAGTAACGTCTGAAACTCATGTAACACAAAACCGGGAGGTCGCGCAATGGTTCTTTGCGGCAGCAATTCATACAATCAGAAATATTATCTGGATCCGCAGTTCGAGAAACTGCCGACGCAGATAAAGGAAGAGCTCAAGATTATGTGCGTGCTCTTTACCGAGGAGGTCGGAGGTACGATCACCTTTGAGTACGACGATGACGGCGAGCTGATAATCACGACCGGCTGCGATGAGGGCGACCTGCTCTACGACGATATCGGAGCGGGGCTGCTGGTCAAGAAGATGAGGAGCGAGAGGCGTGAGTTTTTCGAGAGCCTTGAGCTGTATTACAGGGTATTCATCCTGCACGAAAAGCCGGATCTCGGCGAAGATGACTGATAAAACGGAGTGAGATTATGCTTCTTTGTGTTGATGTAGGAAATACAAATACTAATTTTGCGGTATATGAGGGCGACGAGGAACGCGCCTTCTTTGCCGTTACAACAAAGCTTCCGCGCACATCGGACGAGTTCAGTTCGGTGATCCGCGGGCTGATGCATGTGAACGATCTGTCGGTCAAGGACATCGATGCCTGCATAGTTGCATCGGTTGTTCCGGGCATCATGCATTCGCTGATAAACGGTATCGTTAAGCTCACGGGCGTTACGCCGATCGAGGTCGGAGCAGGCCTAAAAACGGGTGTGAAGCTCACAATCCCGAACCCGAAGGAGGCCGGCGCGGACAGAGTGGTTGATCTTGCGGCTGCGTACAGTATTTACGGCGGTCCCACGATGGTCATCGACTTCGGTACCGCGACTACATACGATCTGATCGAGGAGGACGGTACATTCAGATACGGACTTACCTGCCCCGGCATCAGGATCAGCGCCAACGCGCTCTGGAACGATACCGCAAAGCTCCCCGAGATCGAGATCAAGCTGCCGGACAGCATCCTTACCGGAGATACCATCTCGAGTATGCAGGGCGGACTGCTCTACGGCTGCATCGGACAGACCGAATACATCATCGAGCGTGTGAAAAAAGAGGCGGGACTCGATCATATGAAGGTCGTAGCCACGGGCGGACTCGGCAGGATCATTGCGGACGCCACGGACAAGATCGATGTATATGACAGAAAACTGACGATGAAGGGACTCAAACTCCTTTATCATAAGAACAGGAAGCAGTGACCGGGAGTATTTGATGAAGATCGGCAATATCGAGGTCGGCAGGCTCGCGCTGGGCCCTATGGCCGGCATCACGGATATGCCCTTCAGGCTGCTGTGCAAGGAGCAGGGAGCCGACCTGATCTATTCCGAGATGGTCAGCGCCAAGGGCATCCATTACAATAACAAAAACACAGGCGATCTGCTGCGGTGTGACGAGGCCGAACGGCCTGTGGGGCTGCAGCTTTTTGGCAGTGAGCCCGATATCATGGCCGAGACCGCGGCGAGGATAGAAGAGCGCAACTTTGATTTCTTTGACATAAATATGGGCTGCCCGGTCCCCAAGGTGGTAAACAACGGCGAGGGCAGCGCGCT
>JAGCSS010000114.1 GCA_017964055.1 Lachnospiraceae bacterium | reverse complement strand
TTCGTCGCAAACAAGGAATGTTTTGCTTCGCAAAACCGACGCTGCCCATACTCGAGGTTTTTGCCTCTTCGAGGCAAAATTCCTCTGTTATTCGCAGGTCGATAATCGCAATCACTCCGAGTCTTACTTATTCGCGGCTTGTACCGCTGTGATTGCGATGACCCCAACGATGTCCTCTGCGAAGCATCCTCTCGAGAGGTCGTTAACGGGTGCCGCGATGCCCTGCATAACGGGGCCGTAAGCTTCTGCCTTTGCGAGTCTCTGGACGAGCTTGTAGCCGATATTTCCTGCATCGAGGTCAGGGAATACGAGTACGTTTGCCTTGCCTGCTACAGGTGAATCGGGTGCCTTCGATGCGCCAACCGAAGGAACGATAGCTGCGTCAAGCTGGAGCTCGCCGTCGAGCATAATATCGGGATAGGTCTCCTTAGCGATCCTGGTAGCCTCAACGACCTTGGTTACGTCGTCGTGCTTAGCCGAACCCTTTGAAGAATGTGAGAGCATTGCAACGCGTGCGCTCTTGCCGGTGAGCATCTCAAAGCTCTTTGCCGACTGAGCTGCGATCTCAGCGAGCTGCTCGGGATCGGGATTCTGGTTCAGTCCGCAGTCAGCGAATACGAATACGCCGTTCTCGCCGTACTCGCAGTTGGGAACGATCATCAGGAAGAATGCCGATGCGCTCTTTACGCCGGGTGCGGTCTTAAGGATCTGCAGGCAGGGACGAAGTGTGTTTGCCGTGGAATGGCATGCGCCGGAAACAACGCCGTCCGCGTCGCCCATCTTAACCATCATAACCGCAAAGGTGGTGTAATCGGTGGTAAGGCTCTGGAGTGCAAGCTCGGGAGTCATGCCCTTCTTCTCGCGAAGCTCAACAAGCTTGTCGATATATGCCTGGAGCTTGTCCGCTGTCTTGGGGTTGATGATGGTAGCTGCGGAAAGATCGAGTCCCTCGCCGAGTTTGGCGATGTCAGCGGGATCACCGAGCAGAACGACTTTTGCGTTGCCTTCCTTTAATGTGGTAGCCGCTGCCTCAAGAACTCTGCGGTCCTCAGCCTCGGGTAAAACGATGGTCTTAATGTTTTTTCTTGCACGAACCTTGATGTCATCAATAAAGCTCATTTTATTGTCCTCCGAATATTATTTGCTGATAACTTCTTTTGTTTCCCTGGCGATAACGAGCTCCTCGTTGGTAGGGATAACGAGGATCTTAACCTTTGAATCGGCTGCGGTGATGTCCTTAACGGGAACTGAGCAGCTGTCGGTGTTCTTCTCTTTGTCAACCTTGATGCCGTATGCGTCAAGACCGTCGAGGATGTTGTTGATGATGAATCCGTTCCACTCACTGATGCCAGCGGTGAATACGATGCAGTCTACGCGGCCGAGAACAGCCATGTAGGAGCCGACATACTTTTTGCAGTCATAAGCGAACTTGTCGAGAGCGAGCTGAGCGCGGCGGCCGAGCTCTCCGCCCTTTTCAACGTTCTCCCTGAGGTCACGGAAATCGGAATATCCGCCCGACAGACCCTTAAGTCCGCACTCACGGTTGAGGTAGTAAGTGATCTCGTAGATGTCCATGCCCTTTTTCTTGGCAAGGAACTCAACTGCGGAAGCGTCGATGTCACCTGCTCTGGTGCCCATGCAGACACCCGCAAGAGGGGTAAAGCCCATCGAAGTATCAACGCAGACACCGCCCTTAACGGCACTGATCGAAGATCCGTTGCCGAGGTGGCAGGTGATGATGTTGAGGTCCTTGATGTCCTTTCCGAGATACTCGGCAGCCTTGCCCGAAACGAACTTGTGGCTGGTTCCGTGCGCGCCGTAGCGTCTTACATGGAAATCTACATAATCCTCATACTTGATGTTGTACATGTATGCGGTCTCGGGCATGGTCAGATGGAAGGTCGTATCGAATACGAGCACCATCGGAGTGCCGGGCATAACCTCGCGGCATGCCATAACGCCGGTGTACGCGGCGGGATTGTGCAGAGGTCCGAGCTCGAAGGTCTTCTTCATGAGTTCGAGCGACTCCTCGGTAACAAGCGTGGGCTTCTTGAAATACTCGCCCGACGCAACTACGCGGTGTCCTACAGCACTGATCTCCTGCATCGAAGAAATAACGCCCTGCTCCTTATCGGTGAGCAGTGAAAGGATGGTCTCAATGGCCTCCTTATGAGTGGGGAGCGCCTTATTGATCACAACATTGTCGCAATCACCCTTTTTGTGCTTTACGAAAGAACCTTCGATGCCGATCCTGTCCGCATTTCCTTTTGCAAGAACACTCTCGTTCTCCATATCGATGAGCTGATACTTCAGTGACGAGCTTCCTGCATTCATAACAAGAATTTTCATTTGAATATCTCCTTTAAAATAATAAATAACTAAGTGAATCCGTGCCGCTTATGAGAGCAATGCCGCGTCGTACGCGAGCTTCAGGCAGCCCATGACAGCCTGATTGTCGTTAAGAGTGGCGGGTACGATGTAGTGGTCGATGTCTCTTATCTGATCGGACTCGACATATCCGTTCAGCAGCTCCAGAACGTGCTTCCTGATCATCGGATAGAGCTGTGTCTGCTGCATAACGCCGCCGCCCAGAACGATCTTTTCGGGCGAAAGAATATAGATATAATCGCAGATGGCCTGCGCCAGGTAGTAGCTGACCCACTCCCAGACGGGGCTGTCCGCGGGGAGATCCTGTCCTTTGCAGTGCATGCGGGCCGCGATCGCGGGACCTGCCGCAAGACCCTCGAGGCAGTCCTTGTGGAAAATGCAGTCTCCGGGGAAATCATCGTCCGGATGACGCCGTACGATCACATGTCCTCCTTCGGGATGGACCATGCCGTGCACAACACTTCCGTTAGCTATGACTCCGACTCCGATGCCTGTACCGACCGTAATGTAAATGCCGTTCTTTAATTTCCGCATACAGCCGTAAGCTGCCTCGCCGAGCGCGGCCGCATTGACATCGGTATCGATCCTGCAGGGAACATTGAGCGCGTTCTTCAGAACGCCCATAACATCGTAATTCTGCCAGTCCTGCTTATTTGTGGCGGTGAGGTGTCCAAAGGTTCCCGATGAAGGATTCAGATCGAGCGGTCCGAAAAAACCGATCCCGAGCGCGCATGCCATCTTTTCTTTAAAGTAATCGATGATATGCGGCATGGTCTCATCGGGCGACCGCGTAGGAATAGTGATACGGTCGATGATGCTGCCGTCTTCCTCTCCTATCGCGCAGACCATCTTGGTCCCGCCGCCTTCAAGTGCACCTAAAAGCATAACTTTCCTGTGTTTCGCGTCCGTTTTGATTTAGCACCCGCTCTTCGGAACAGGCGCTGCCGGATACGGTACTGTGCCGGAGCACACATACAAAATCATTTTATCACATTTGCGGGAATAAACAAGTAAATTATGGCTAAATACGTGTTAAAGGTTGCCGATAAGCCATGCCGCGGATTTCACAGATTCTCCTCCGTTCGTTCACAATTTGATCACTTTCCGTCTTTAGAATCAACTCAAGGCCTGAAAAAAACAAACAAACCAAAAACGCCGGAGCGATCCGGCAGAAAGGCGGACTAAACTATGACAAGATCAAACATTATCAATACAGCCCTTTGCGGCATACTTTCAGCGGCACTGCTCCTCGGAGGATGTTCATCCGTAACGGGAGCCGCAGCTAACAGCGCAGATACCTCCACTCAGATAAATGCCCCCTCCCAAAATTCGGCAGACGCCTCGAACGGCACCGTATCGACCGAGGGTCTCACACCCGGGACCCCCGTTGAATACGAGAGCGTGACCGCCAGCGATCCCGCAGCCGTAGAGGCAGTCGATGCCGAAACACTCTCGGCCGTGATCACCGGAGGCTTCTCGATCACCGGCGATGCGGCTTCGACCGTGACGGTTTCGGGAAATACCTATACGATCACAGCTGCCGGCGAATATACTCTTACCGGTGCGTTAAACGGCAATATCATCGTCGACGCTCCCGAGGACGCGGAAGTCACGATCGTGCTCTCCGATACCTCGATCACCTGTGCCGATGCGGCTCCTATCTGCGTATTATCAGCGGACAAGGTTACCGTAAAAGCTCAGAACGGCACATACAACGTTATCACGGACAACCGCTCCGCCGCTGCCGCTTCTTCGGACGATACTTCGGAGGAAAAGACTCCCGCGACCGGCGCCGGCGCGATCACCGCATACACCGATCTGACCGTTTCCGGCAAAGGCACCCTCGTTGTAACCGGCAATTACAATAACGGGATCCACACGACAAAGGATCTCAAGGTCAAGAATCTCACGCTCAAGGTTACCGCTGCCGACAACGCGTTAAAGGGCAAGGACAGCGTTACGGTCGAAGGCGCACAGATCGTTGCGGTCGCTCTTGGCGGCGACGGCATCAAGACCGACAACAGCGACATTTCTTCCAAGGAAGTTCAGCGCGGAACCGTTACGATCACCGATGCGACAGTTAATATCTACTCCGCGGGCGACGGCATCAGCGCCGCATACGACGTTGTGATCGACGGCGATACCAGTCTCAATATCTCTACCGGCACATACTCGGAATACTGCAGCGACAAATCGCTCGAGAGCTCCGGAATCAAGGCTGACAATTCCGTTACCGTAAACAACGGTATCATCTATATCAACAGCACCAAGGACGCGGTTCACGCGAACAGCGACGTGCAGCTTGAAAACGGCAGCTACGGCACCGGCATCGTAAACATCAACGGCGGCAGTCTCGTTATCAACGCCTCCGACGACGGCATCCACGCCGACACGACCCTGAACGTGGCAGGCGGCTACATCGATATCAAGACCTCCCGTGAGGGCCTCGAAGGCATTACCGTGAACATTTCCGGCGGATACTCATATGTTTACGCAAAGGACGACGGCATCAACGCGAGCTCGGGAAATGACCGCACTGTCACTCCCGCGATCAACGTAACGGGCGGCTATGTGCAGGTAACGACTCCTTCGGGCGATACCGACGGCATCGATTCCAACGGCAATTATGTGCAGACCGGCGGCTATGTGACGGTATTCGGAGGATCCGTAATGGGCATGAACGCGGGCTCGATCGACGCTGATGGCCAGATCATGGTGAGCGGCGGTTCGGTGATCGCATTCGGCGGTATCTGCGAAGTTCCTTCCGGCTCATCGGTAAACGGATATACCTCGAGCGGCACATCCTTTGCGGCAGGCGATTATACCTTGGCGGATTCCGACGGCAATGTGATCCTGCAGGTTACTGTTCCTTCAAACACCTCCTCGATGTGGGTGGCTTCAGAGCTCCTTGTGTCGGGCAAGGATTACACCTTCTCATGCAATGGCAGCACAGTGCTCAGCTGGACCCAGACCGACGGTCAGGCAGGCGACGCCGTAGCAGGCGGCTTCGGAGGCTTCGGAGGATTCGGCGGCCAGGGCGGCTTCGGCGGCAAGCAGGGTGGACGCGACGGCCAGGGCAATTTCGGCGGACGCGACGGCCAGGGTAATTTCGGCGGCAGCGACGGTACTCAGGAGGGCCAGGGCGATTTCCCAACTGACGGCTCCTTCCCCGGCAGCGGTGACCGGGGTAATTTCGGAGGCCGCGGCGGACGCGGAGGTTTCGGAAACGGTCAGCAGCCCGGTTCCGACGGTACCCAGCCCGGTTTCGGCGGTGAACAGCCGGGATTTGGCAGTGAACAGCCCGGCTTCCCGGGCGACGGTTCCTTCCCCGGCGACGGTTCCTTCCCCGGCAGCGAGGACGGAGATACGGTGTGATATAAGACATGAAGACATGGGGACCTGCTAAGGCACGGGGACCAACGAAGACATGGGGACGGTT
>JAGCSS010000113.1 GCA_017964055.1 Lachnospiraceae bacterium | reverse complement strand
TAGCCCTCACCGGTAGCGATGATCTGGCCGTTCTTTGCCTTAAGTCTGAAGCGGAACTCCCCCTTCTTGTCCTTGTAAACCTCGAACTTGGGATTGGACTCTGCCTTGAAACCGGTAACGGTCTGATTCTCAAGAGCAGCGATGGGTGCATTGGCTGCTACGCTGGCAACACCGTTCTTTGCGGTAGCCTTTGACTTGTAAACCTGGCTGGTAGCGATAACTTCGCCGTTGCCTGCAACGAGATTGAACTTAAAACCTGTCTTTGCCTCTGATAATACAAACTTACCCATGGGTAAAACCTCCTTCTTTTTATCCCCTTTTAGGATTATTTACGGCTTTTGCCGTCCTCATGTATGATATTATCAAATTTCGAAAAAAATGTATAGACAAATTGCGAAAAAAACGAAAAAAATCGATAATTCTCTGTCGTTTCAGCTTCGTGCGAGCTTTTTCGACATCTCATACATGTAGGAGTCGGGCAGCTTCGTCATGCGGAGTGCCTTTTCCATGTCAAAATCGACAAATTCGCCGTTGCAGTAAGCAACGATGCGGTTCTTCGCGCCTGCGTTGATCGCTTCGACAGCCTTGCCGCCCATCGCGGAGGCATATACTCTGTCCTGACACGAAGGAGTGCCGCCGCCTTGGATCAGTCCGAGGATCGTGGCTCTGGTCTCGAGTCCGGTCGCGAACTCGATATTCTTCGCAAGAGACCCGGATTTGCCGACAGCTTCGGAATTTATGATCAGATGAAGCCTCTTTCCGAGCTTCTTTTTATTGATGATCTCGCTGATGATCTGCTGCTGGTCATTGTCGTAGAACTCCGGAGTCAGGATCTCCTCGGCGCCTGTCGCAATACCGCACCAGAGCGCATTGTGTCCGGACCTGACGCCCGCAACTTCAATGATGGAACAGCGTTCATGCGATGCGGAAGTATCCCTGACCTTATCTATCGCGGACATCGCGGTGTTGATCGCGGTGTCATAGCCGATCGTGTATTCGGTGCATGCAACGTCATTGTCGATCGTTGCGGGAACACCGATGACATTGATGCCTCGTCCGATCAGGTCCATGCCTCCGCGCATGGTGCCGGTTCCTCCGATGACCACGAGGGCATCCAGGTCGAGCTCTTTGATCGTCTCAACGGCCTTGTCCAGTCCCTCTTCAGTCTTGAACTCGGGGCAGTCGGCCGCCAGCAGCAGCGTGCCGCCCTTCTGCACCGTCTCGGACATCGTGCTGTTTGACATCTCTATGTAGTCCTTCTCTATCAGGCCGTTAAAGCCTCTGTAGAAGCCGAAGACCTTCATGTTGTATCCGATCGCCGAGCGTACGACCGCACGGATCGCCGCGTTCATACCGGGCGCGTCGCTGCCGGAGGTCAGGATGCCTATCTTTTTCCTGCCCTTTGACTCGGTATTGACGGGGAGCATGCCCTCACGCTGCAGGAGACGTCCCTCGCCCTTTCTGGTAAGCTTCGAGAGCATATCGACAAGGAAGGGATCGAGCGACTTCTTCATCGCGAGCGCCTCTTCCATATCGTAATCCACGAACTGTCCGTGCTTGAAAGCGACTACGCGCTGGTTGCCGCCGTTATGCAGGATATCCACGGCCTTTGCGCCCATCGCCGAAGCAAATACCCTGTCCTTACAGGTCGGGCTGCCGCCGCGCTGCATATAGCCGAGATTGGTGGCTGTCGTGGGCACGCCGGTCGCATACTCGATACGCTTTGCCATGCCCTCGGAATCGCCTATGCCCTCGGCGTTGACGATGATGTAATGCTTACGTCCGGACTTACGCTTAGTCTGGATATCGCCGATCAGCTTCTGCTCCTCGTAGTTGTACATCTCGGTCGAGAGCACAGCCTCGGCGCCGTTTGCGATACCGCACCAGAGCGCGATGAATCCGGCGTGGCGTCCCATAACCTCGATGATCGAGCATCGTTCCTGGGATGTCGACGTGTCCCTGATATTGTCAATGGCCTGCATCGCGGTATTTACTGCGGTGTCAAAGCCTATAGTATATTCCGTGCATGCTATGTCGAGGTCGATGGTGCCGGGCACGCCGATAACGTTGATCCCGCGCGCGGCCAGGCTCTGCGCTCCGCGATAGGAGCCGTCTCCGCCGATGACTATCAGACCCTCGATGCCGTGCTTGCGGCAGTTCTCGGCAGCCTTATCCTGTCCCTCTTTCGTGAGCATCTCGGGGCAGCGCGCCGTAAACAGGAAAGTACCGCCCTTCTGGATGGTGTCTGCCACGCTCTTTGAGGTCAGCTCGACAAAGTCCTCTTCGATCAGACCCGAGAATCCGCGCCTGACTCCGACCACCTTCATGCCGTACGCGATACCTGTGCGCACTACGGCTCTGATGGCCGCGTTCATGCCGGGAGCGTCACCGCCCGAGGTCAGTACTCCGATGCATTTGATCTTCGATGCGCCGGTTCCCTTTTTAGCGGGCTCCTTCTTCGCAGTCTCTTTCTTTACGGTCTCTTTCTTTGTGGTTTCCTTCTTTGCTGTCTTCTTTGCGTCTTCCTTTACAGCTTCGGTTTTTTTGGTTCCTGCCATAGTCGCAACCTCCACTTCGTTTCGGCATCGCAGTTTATGCCTGCCTCTGTATAAGTATTTCCTCTCGTTTTCAGTATAACTCTCAAGCCGCAAAAATCAAGTTTTCGCGATCCGCTTCGACACTTTGATCCTCGCATACCGCAGCTTATATTCCGCTTCGGAAATGTCCTCGAGATAATTCCTGTTGAAATTCGATCTGACGCCCGCAGCCTCTAAGATGTCCGCGGCCTTATTATATGCGATCGCGGCATCCGTCAGCTCCGAATAATGCCCCACGATCAGGTCGGATCTCACATGTATCCTCGTCGTAAACGTATCCCTCGCACGCACTGTCTCCTTCGTCACGCCGAAATAAGGATTGACTATCACGACGTTGCCCGAGCGGAAATCATAGCGGTCGTTGTTCTTAAAATAATAATCCTTGCCGCAGACCGCAAAGCTTTGATCCCGTAACGCGCGTAAACGTTCAGCTGTGAGCCG
>JAGCSS010000112.1 GCA_017964055.1 Lachnospiraceae bacterium | reverse complement strand
GCTCGCTCAGATCGCACTTGAAGAGGGTGCCGATGCGATATGCCACGGCGCTACCGGTAAAGGAAACGATCAGGTTCGTTTCGAGCTTGCTATCAAGCGTTATGCACCCAACATGAAGATCATCGCTCCCTGGAGAGAGTGGGATATCAAGTCTCGTGAGGAGGAGATCGACTACGCCGAGGCGCACAACGTTCCTCTGAAGATCTCACGTGAGACCAACTATTCAAAAGATAAGAACCTCTGGCACTTAAGCCATGAGGGCCTCGATCTTGAGGATCCCAAGAACGAGCCCCAGTACGACAAGTCCGGCTTCCTTGAGATGGGCGTATCTCCCGCGCAGGCACCCGACAAGCCCGAGTACGTAACTCTCGGCTTTGAGGCGGGCGCTCCCGTTTCGATCAACGGCGAGAAAATGAAGGCTTCGAAGATCATCGAGAAGCTTAACGAGATCGGCGGAAGGAACGGAATCGGCATCATCGATATCGTTGAGAACCGTCTCGTCGGAATGAAGGATCGCGGCGTTTACGAGACACCCGGCGGAACCATCCTCTACAAGGCTCATGAGCAGCTCGAGATGATCACCGTCGACAAGGAAACCCTCCACGAGAAGCAGAAGCTCAGCATAGATTATGCGGACCTCATCTACAACGGAAAGTGGTATACACCTCTTCAGGAGGCGCTCACCGCATTCGCGAACGAAGCTGACAAGTACTGCACGGGTTCGGTAACCTTAAAGCTCTACAAGGGCAATATCATCCCCGCAGGAATGGAGTCGCCTTACTCACTCTACTCCGAGAACCTCGTAACCTTCGGCGAGAGCGATTACGACCAGGCTCAGGCAGCAGGCTTCATCAATCTCTGGGGACTTCCCACAAAGGTTCAGGCATACAGGGAGCAGGGCAGGCTGTAAGCGGAACAGTATTTAGAAAAAGACATACGGATCCCCGGCGGCATACGCCGGGGACGGATATAAAAGAGGCAAGCAGAATTATGCGAAGCATAAACTGCGAGTGCCTGTAGCGAAGCGGAAGGAGAACAGTTATGAAAAAGATTATCGCATTATTACTCGTTATGGCGCTGGCATGCGCCGCACTTACCGGCTGCTCGGGCAGCGGCAAGACAGCAGATGACATTAAAAAGGCAGGCAAGCTCGTGATCGCAACAAGCCCCGATTTCCCTCCTTTTGAGGAGCTTCAGTCGGACGGCAGCGTAGTAGGCATCGAGATCGATATCCTCAACATGATCTGCGATGAACTGGGTGTGGAGCTTGAGATCCAGCAGATGGATTTCGAATCGGTTCTTCCCGGTGTACAGGCCGGTAAATATGACCTCGGCGTTTCGGGCATCACCGCCAACGAAGAGCGCAAAAAGAACGCGCTGTTTACAGATCCCTACTGCCTCGCGGCTCAGGCGATCGTTGTGACGGAGAGCGGCTCGATAAAGAGTAAGGCTGATCTTGCAGGCAAGGCTGTTGCGGTTCAGACCGGTACCACGGCTGAGTCATTCTGTATGGCAGAGGGCTACAAGGTTAATTCCTACGCGGCAAACAGTGATGCGGAGCTCTCGCTCGTAAACGGCAAGGTAGACGCATGGGTAATCGATGACCTGACCGCGGCTGAGATGGTTGCTTCTTACAACGAGTCTCATGATGACAAGCTGGTCATCCTCAGCGAGGCAATGACCACGGAGCCTTACGGATTTGCCACAAAGCTCGGCAATGACGATCTGATCAACGAGATCAACAAGATCCTCAAGAAGCTGCTGGACGACGGCACGATCGCGTCGGTATTTGAGAAATTCGAGGCACCTTACACAAAGCCCTGATTAGCGGAAGCAAGCAGAATTCGGAGGAATAGATCGTGTCAGCATGGTTTGCTAAACTGAACGAGACCTTTATAGCATCAGGCTATTACCGCCTGATGCTTGATGGTTTTAAGAACACAATAATAATCACACTCGGGGCACTGGCGATAAGTATCGTTCTGGGCTCCCTGATCGCAGTGATCAGATATCTCGGTGAGGATGTGCCCGCGATGAAGCCCATCGTAAAGGTCCTGACCTTTTACGTAAATGTCATCAGAGGCATCCCGGTAGTCGTATTGCTGCTGATATTCTATTTTGTCATCATGAAGGCCTCGGAAGGCCTCGTGGTCGGCATCATCACATTCGGCATCAATTCGAGCGCATATATGTCGGAGCTCATCCGCGGCGGCATCAATTCCGTCGACAAAGGACAGATGGAGGCCGGACGCAGCCTGGGCATGTCGAGACTCCAGTGCACCAGACGCATCATTTTCCCGCAGGCTATCAGATATATCCTGCCCGCGGTCGGCAACGAGCTCATCGCGCTCTTAAAGGAGACTTCGGTTGCGGGCTATGTGGCTGTAGTAGATCTGACACGTGCCGGCAATCTGGTCAGAAACAACACCTATGACGCGGTCAATCCGCTGCTCCTCGTCGCGATCACGTATCTTATCATGGTATTCGGTCTCGACGCACTGCTGAGGAAAATGGAGAGGAGGCTGGCGCGCAATGATAAACGTTAAGGATCTGCATAAGAATTTCGAGGATCTCGAAGTATTGAGAGGCGTCAGCGTGGAGATCGAAAAGGGCGACGTAATGTGTGTGATCGGACCTTCGGGCTCCGGAAAATCGACATTCCTGCGATGCCTGAACCTTCTCGAAAAACCTTCGAGCGGACAGATAATATTCGAGGGAGACGACCTCACGGGCAAAGACATCGACCTCGACCAGCACAGACAGAAGATGGGCATGGTGTTCCAGCAGTTCAATCTTTTCCCGCATATGACGGTGCTCGGGAATCTGACCTGCGCGCCCATGATGCTTAAGAAAACACCCAAGGATGTCGCCGAGAAAAAGGCTATGGAGCTCTTAGAGCGCGTAGGACTCGCGGACAAGGCGAACGAGTATCCCAATACCCTCTCGGGCGGCCAGAAACAGCGTGTGGCGATCGTGAGAGCCCTCTGCATGGAGCCTGACGTTATGCTCTTTGACGAGCCCACCTCGGCGCTCGATCCGGAGATGGTAGGAGAGGTTCTCGAAGTTATGAAGGAGCTCGCGGCCGACGGCATGACCATGGTAGTGGTAACGCATGAGATGGGCTTTGCGAGGGAAGTATCGAACAGAGTCATTTTCCTCGACGAGGGCGTGATAGTGGAGCAGGGAACACCCGATGAGATATTCAATCATCCTCAGTCGGACAGACTGAAGAGTTTCCTGGCCAAGGTACTGTGATCATATTCAGTTAATAAGGAGAATTATTATGGATCTTAAAGGACGGAGCTTTTTAAAGCTGATTGATTATACACCGGAAGAGATTAATTATCT
>JAGCSS010000111.1 GCA_017964055.1 Lachnospiraceae bacterium | reverse complement strand
GGTCCCTCGTACCCTTGGCTCTGATGCTCGCTGCGGCAATGGAAATGCTGCGCGCGTCCCCCTTAATAATTCCGACCTGCCGTATATTGATATCCGGTATATGCTCCGCGTCCACGAGCAGCATGTCGGGCTGTACGGAAAGTGCGCCGACTGCCATCCTCATGGCTTCAAGCGTCGCCTGTTTAATGTTTATCTCGTCGATCCGCTCCCATGAGGCTTGTCCGATGCCTACCGCGACAGACTTTTCCATGATCTCGTCATAGAGCTCCTCGCGCTTTTTCTCGGAGAGCTTTTTCGAATCGTTAAGATACAGTATCTCCTTATCCTTGGGAAGGATCACGGCCGCAGCGTAAACAGGGCCGGCCAGCGGGCCGCGTCCGACCTCGTCGATGCCGCAGATAAACTCACAGTCCGCGTATTTGTACTCGAACTCCTTCATGGTCTCGATCCTGGCACGCTCTGCCTCAAGCTTTGCGAGACGCTTTAATTCCCTTTGTTCCTCAGCCTTTGTCATAGATCGGCCACCTTTTCCAATGTGATATTGCCCAGTTTGCAGCTGCGCAGATCGTCTATGACCAGCTTGGCCGCTTTCTCGGTATCTGGCTCGCCGCCCTTTTTTAGGCACGCGCGGATAACCGCAATTTTGCCGAGTATCTCAAAACTGTTCTCGATGTCTTCGAGTCCCTCGCCGTATCTTTGGTCTATCGTGCCGGGATACTCTTTTTTAAGTATGCCGATCAGCTCACAGACCATCTCCTCAGGGAAAAGTATCTCATCGTTGATCGAACCGATAAATGCGATCTTCAGGCCGATGCTGCGGTCCTCGAACTTCGGCCAGAGTATGCCGGGCGTATCGAGAAGCTCGATGTCCTTGTTCAGTCTGATCCACTGTTTCCCCTTGGTAACGCCGGGCTTATTGCCTGTCTTTGCCGCGCCCTTGCCGACCATGGAATTGATGAAGGTGGACTTTCCCGAGTTCGGTATGCCCGCGATCATGGCGCGTATGGGGCGGTTTAATATGCCTTTTTTCCTGTCCTTCTCAATTTTTTCCGCGCATGCCCTGCGGATCAGCTCGACAACTTCCTTCATGCCTTTTCCGCTGCGCGAATCGACGGCGCTCACGAAAAAGCCTTTGCTCTCGTAATACCGTTTCCACTCGTCGGTCTTCGATCTATCGGCCAGATCCGCCTTATTCAGGATGATAATGCGGTATTTGTTCTTGGCCATCTGATCGATGTCGGGATTCTTGCTGCTGAAAGGTATCCTCGCGTCAAGTATCTCAACTACCGCGTCGATTATTTTCAGGTCCTCCTGCATCTGCCGCTTGGCCTTGGACATATGCCCGGGGTACCAGTTTATAGCATTGGGGCTGTCGCTCATTTTGTTCCGTCCTTTTCCTGTGTGTCAGCGCTTTCCGCACTGTCATCCGCATCTTCGGCCTTAACGTCATCATTACGCATGTTCAGCTTGCTGATGAGGCCGAATCTGTTCAGCCTGATCCAGGCCCTTCCTATGATCTCTTCCGAGAAAACATTGCCGACATTGAAAAACCTGCTGTCTTCGCTGTTGTTGCGGTTGTCGCCCAGTACAAAATACTCATCCCCGTCCAGCAGGATCTCATCGGATGCCAGACCCGGAAGCAGTATATCCTCTACATTGGTCTCTTCTTCGAGCAAAACGCCGTCAATATATATCTTTCCGTCGGCGATCAGCACATGCTCGCCTGGGAGTCCGATGATCCTCTTGATACTGTAATAGCTGTGTTCCTTGCCGTCCTTCTTAAACACGATAACGTCAAAACGTTCGGGTGATTTGATGCGGTACAGCAGCTTATCGATCAGTATCGTATCTCCGGAAGAAAGCGTGGCCTCCATCGAATCTCCGACCATATTTGTTTTTTCCAGGGCATATGTCGTAATGGCCCAGGCCAGCGCGATCACCGCCCCGAGCGCCAAAACCCAGCCAAAGAACTTTTTGAGGAACTTTTTCCGTTTCTCGATACGTTCGGCCCGGTCAAAATCATAATCAAGGCTCATAAAAGAGTAAATCCTCGCAAATCAAAATTATTCATACACTATAATTCTACTATCAGCGGATGGAATAGGCAAATAAAAATTTAAGGGACCGTACGGATACGGTCCCTTGCAGACTACGTAAAAAATTAACGGATAACTTCCTTAACCTTAGCAGCCTTTCCTGTTCTCTGGCGAAGGTAGTTAAGCTTTGCACGTCTTACCTTACCATGTCTGATAACCTCAACCTTAGCAACAACGGGTGAATGTAAAGGCCAGGTCTTCTCAACGCCTACACCGTCCGAAATCTTTCTAACGGTGAATGTCTCTCTTGCGCCGCCGTTCTGTCTCTTGGTAACGATTCCCTCAAATACCTGCTGTCTCTCACGGTTACCTTCTTTAACCAGTGAAGAAACTCTTACGGTGTCACCAACGTTGAACTCGGGTACGCTCTCTTTAAGCTGAGCATTCTCAATGTTTTTGATAATATCGTTCATATGAACCTCCTTAAATTATGCTGTTCATCCTACCTTGCGTTACCCGTTGTTTATCGGCTCGGTACAGCGGAACACCATTACTCACGATGTAATATAATATCATAGCATTAAAGAGAAAGCAAGCATTTTTTACGGATCGGCTGACTTTTTTATTTCGCTGTCACCTGTGAGGCACCTATCGATACGATATCTGTCGCGACGCGGTCCCTGAAGCGCTCATCATGCTCCACCAGCAGCATCGTGGGCTCGAACTCAAGTATCAGCTTCTCGATCTGCATGCGTGAGAAAACATCGATATAATTGAGCGGTTCATCCCAGATGTACAGATGCGCGGGTGTCAGCAGGCTCGCCGCGATCAGCACTTTTTTCTTCTGACCTTCGGAGAAATCCTCCATATTCTTGACAAACTGCGTGCGGCCGAAATCGAGCTGTCTGAGTATCGCGAGAAACACACTGTACTGCAGAGCATGCCTTTCGCAGAAATCCTGCAGGGATCCTGACAGGAATGAAGTATCCTGGTTGATATAGGATATGATAAGGCCCGACGAAACATCGAGGGTACCGTCGATGATCAACCCGGATTGACTGTCTGTAAACGCATTCCCGGCAAAGGACTGCTGCATCGCAGGCGAATTCAGACCTCCCGCGGCAAGCTTCTGCAGTATCGCCTTGATGATGCTCGATTTGCCGCAGCCGTTTTCCCCCGCAAGGAACACTCTGCCGCCGCGCCTTATCCGGAAGCGCATACCGGCGAACAGCTCATGATCGGCACCTTCATACCAAAGAGACAGATCTCTTGCCTCGACCAGCACTTCTTTATGAAAGCGCAGCGGCATCAGCTTCAGGTCGTTCACCGTTTCAATATCCTGCAGCAGGCCTTCTTTTTCCTCTATCTCGCGGTCTATCCTTTTTTCAAAGGCTTTCACGCGCGTCTGCATCTTTTTGGTCTTCGATCCGATGTAAGCGCGCGTATCCATGTAGCGGTCGTGTTCCTTTGTCGGATCGAAGCCGATCTTCGAGCCTTCGCTTTTGTCGGCCCATCTGCCTACTCTGTCGGCCGCAGCTTTAAGCTTTCCGATCTCCTTCAGATGCTTTTCGTTCTCGGCCTTTGCGAAGGCATCACTTTTTTCCTTATTTTCCCACCAAGACGAGAAGTTTCCCGTCTGGACCTCAACGGTCTTGCGGTTCAGGACCAGCACATGATCGCATACCGCATCGAGCAGATCTCGGTCATGAGATACCAGGATAAAGCCTTTTTTCGAATTCAGGTATCTCTTTACGGTCTGACGCGCATCCGTATCCAGATGATTCGTCGGCTCGTCTATCAGCAGGAATTCGTTCTCTCCCGCGAACAGTACAGCCAGCATCACCTGTGTGCGCTCACCGTGGCTGAGAGTCTCAAACGGCCGATACAGCAGCTCGGGATCGAGCCCTATCTGATTTATCTGCATCAGTATCTGCCACGATTCGGCATGAGGCTTCCAGAAAGCCGCCAGCTCGTCCGCCGTACTTTTCAGCTGTTCGCCGCTTACCTCGTACGGAAAATAGTCGAAACCGATCCCCGCCGATATACTGCCTTTATATTCATATTTACCGAGCAGCAGGTTCAGCAGGGTCGTCTTGCCCTTGCCGTTCCTGCCTATCATGCCCAGCTTCCAGTCACTGTCAATATTAAACGACACATTCTCCAGGACGGTATCCGAACTGCCGTCATAGGAAAATGTAAGATCGCTCACTCTTATCTGTGCCATATATATCATCTCCTTACATAAACAAAAACGCTTCCCCGAAAGCGGAGAAGCAGTCAATAAACCGATATACAGGCGCATAAAGGCAAAACAGCCTAAATGTATGTTTGCGCAGCCTGATACTGACAGTTTTGAATGAATACTTCGATCCGCTTTCGGCATACACAAACAAGCCCCCTCCAAGGAGCGTCACCAGTCTGTAATTGCCGTCAACTTATCGAATATTCATCGGATCACTCTCGCACAGCGTACGCCTTTCTTTTATTAATACTAACAGATATATTATCACTTAACTTTGTTTCGGTCAATACAACGGCTTATAATACGGTCAAAACTCTTCCCAAATCGGTTCACGAATCGATAAATCCCATACAGAATAATGACAAACGGGATGAAATATGGTAGAATACAATAACTGACTTTGATGATCCGGACACTTCATATAAAAGCACAAAACGGAGGTTTTCCCCATGATCGGCTTTAATTCGATAGAAAAGATCAACCAGAAAGCATGCGTTATCGCTGTCAGGAACGCCATAGACAACGATCTGCGGGATTTCACGCTCGAAGACGCAAACAGGGCATATCTTGAATCCGTGGGCCGGCTCAATGAGACATTTGTCCCCGGCAGATCGTATAAATACTACATCAAACAAGATCCGAACTTTGAGACGTTCTGTCTCAAATGCATTACAACGCAAAAAACTCAGCATCAGTATATCAATACTGAGCTCTATAACGCTTGGCTCGATCTGTATGCCATCCCGCTGTCGCAGGAAGACGAAGACATCGACTATCTCCTTTTTACTTACGAAATGACTCCCAAGCCCGAATCGGACAAGCTGCTCGATATCTCTCCTAAGACAGCTTCAGAGGTACTCAAAACCTGCATAAAGCTTCGTGAGACTGATGATTTCCATGCCGCCATGGATTCCATCATCAAAGATATCCGCAAAATGTGCGAATCCAGTGCCTGCAGCATACTGCTGACCGACTTCGAAGCACGGAAATGCTCCATTCTCTGCGTTTCCCATGACAATTCATTTGCGATGGGCGATAACGACATCGTATTCATGGACGAGTTCTTCGAAGTTGCAGAGACCTGGCGCGATCTGATGGCCGGCAGCAACTGCTATATCATAGCCAATGAGCGCGACATGAAGACAGTCGAGCAGAAGGACCCCAAATGGGCCGAGTCCATGAAAATATCCGGCATCTACAATGTTGTCCTCTACCCTCTTCGACTTAAGAACAAGATCCTCGGCTATATCTGGGCCACGAACTTCAATGCCGACAGGATCAGCATGATCAAGGAAGTCATGGAGCTGAACGCTTTTATCCTGGCAGCGGAGATCGCCAACCACCAGATGTACGAAAAAATGGAGCTCATGAGCCGTTTCGACATGCTCACCGGCGTATATAACCGTAACGCAATGAACAACCGGATCGCTGATTTTACCTCAGGCAGCATCTCGTTCGATAAGGATTTCGGTGTCGTTTTCATCGATGTAAACGGCTTAAAGACCGTTAACGACATAAAGGGACACGATGCCGGCGACGAGCTGATAAAAGCAGTCGCCAACCGTCTCCGTGACTTGTTTGACGGCTATGAGATATACCGTGCCGGCGGCGATGAGTTCATGGTGCTTGCCGAGGGATGTCCCAAGGACAGATTTGAAGCGATCGTTGCCGAGCTGCGCAAACAGGAAGATGAAGATACCGATATCCATTTTGCGGTAGGCAGCTATTATGATGAGCTCGATCACGATCTCAGTTACGCGATCCATGCCGCAGACGCGAGCATGTACGCCGACAAATCCGCATTTTACAGGAATCATCCCGAGTTCAGCAGACGAAACGAGTGATCAGTTCCACGGCAGTTCATCGAGCGTGATCACATATTCGGAGTTGTAGGTCTTGACCAGCATCTCGTCCGATGTGTACTTCTCGTTTGTATCCATGCCCTCAAACAGGAAATCACCGTTCCATACATTGAACCACAGCCACCATACATTATCCCTGCCACAAAGCTCGGGATCCATGATCACGCCGTTTTCCGAAAGCGTCGTAAGCTTCGGCGTGTCGGGATAATCGAGCACTGTTCGGAACTTCGCCGACTGCGAACTGTAATCGTAGGCTTCGGCGTAAATATCCTCTCCTACTATATCCACATATTCATCACCCGGATACCAGCTCTTGTCCTGCGCGTTCCATACCCAGATCAGGTTGTCGAGCCCGTGCACATAGGTCATGCGGTTAAACATCAGCTTCCAGAGCCATTTGTAGTCATCCGCGCCCGTTGCACCCCACCAGAACCAGCCTCCGCTCGCCTCATGCAGAGGTCTCCAGAGGATCGGTATCCCGGCGTCTCTCAACGATTTCAGATGGAATGAGATCACGTCTATGTCGGAGATCAGCTTGTACTGTTTTTCCGTCAGTTCTCCGTTCTGATACTTTGTCTTTAGATCCGCAGCACTTACCAGCGACAGGTCCTCCGCAGTCCTCGCATCGGGGATCCTGAAATCGGAATCACTCGTATAGAACGAATTCTTGCCTACAGGTCCGTGCCAGTGCCATGAGAATGAAACTATACCACCCTTTGCGGCCCATGACTTTGCCTGGGATATCTCGCTCATATTGCTGTAGCCCGAATTGGGCGAACAGAATATCATATCAAAGCCTCTAACGGCAGGATATTTGCCGGTGGCCTTATATATGCCCTCGACCTCAGTCGAGCTGTTATGCTGACAGTACTGCCCCGCAAGCGTATAGTTTCCGTAGATGCTGACCAGATACTCCATGAGCTTTGCCGCGTCATCATTGGCATTGGGATTCGCGAGCTTTGAGGATATTCCGTTATAAGTATCGGGTGATACGATGCTTCCCGCCTCTACGGTTATGCTGTCGAGATCAAACCAGCCCCAGGATTCCTGAACTCCGAACTCCGCGGTGCCGGCATCGAGATAAACCGAATAAGCCGTCATATCAACGAAATCCTTTGATGTTTCCCCGTCGCAGACGATCTCGCATACACTGTCACCGTTAACTGTCAGGTAGTTTATCTTGTACTGATCCGCCGCGGCCCTGACCGTAATGTCATAAAACTGCGCATACGGGATCTCGACGCTCACAGCCAGCCTGTTTCCGGCCGCCTGGTTAAAGTTCGTCACGTAGCCGCTCCCGCTGTAGCCCTTACGTGAATTGCCTGTTTTCAAGCCGCCCTCGAGCACTCCGTCCTCAGCCTCGACCTTGATGCTGAAAGGCTGCGCCTCATATGATACCTCACGAGTCTGCTTAGAATAGGTCAGCTCGCGCGCAGGTGCTGAAGGTGCGTTCTGCCCGTTATCTGCTGTGCCGGTGTTATCCGCTCCATTGCCGGAATCTGTCGCAGCGCCGCCGTTATCCGCGCTGCCCGTAACGGTACCGTCACCGGTAACCGCTGTTCCGTTATCTCCTGTGTTGCCGCTGTTTTTAGTACAGGCCGTAAGTATCAATGCAGCTGCCAGTATTAAGACTAATAATCTTTTCATATTTCTCCTTTTTCCGGATCATAATTAAGACAAAACACCGCTCCCAACCATTAAGCGTCAAGGATCTTCCTTATCAAATCCTTTTCATCCTCCGAAAACAGATTGCTGTCCTTTATGTATTTTAAGAGCGCTCTCCTGCGCAGCTTCTCGAGCTTAAAACCCTCGAGCATATCCGGACGGTGCTCATATGTCCTTAGCAGACTCATGGCCAGCCGCCACAGCTCTATATTCGCGTGATGTCCCGACAGCAGGACCTCAGGAACCTTAACGCCCTTAAAATCTTCCGGTCTCGTGAACTGCGGGTATTCCAGCAGGCCGTTCTCAAAGCTCTCCTCACCCGCAGACTCGTCATTGTTCAGCACTCCCGGGATCAGGCGGGAAACAGCGTCCATTACTGCCAGCGCCGGCAGTTCTCCGCCGGTCAGCACAAAATCTCCGAGCGATATATACTCATCGACCTCCGCCTCCAGTGCGCGCTCATCGATGCCCTCATAGTGTCCGCATAAGAATATCAGACTCTCCTCGGCGGCCAGCTCCTTTGCGATCTCCTGCGTAAACGTGCGTCCGATCGGGCTTAAGTATATTACTTTCGCTTTTTTATCCGGATGCAGTCCTTTGGCATGCTCGCATGCACTCACGACAGGCCCGGGCTCCATGACCATGCCGGCGCCCCCACCATACGGATAGTCATCGACACGGTTGTGCTTATTCTCCGAAAAGTCACGTATGTCGACTACTTCGCATGAGATCAGGCCGTTCTCCACGGCCCGGCCAAGGATACTGGTCGACATGCAGTTTTTGATCATATCCGGAAAAAGAGTCAGCACCGTAAAGCTGATCTTTGAAGAATACATCATAATTCCTCCAGTCCCGGCAGCAGGTGTACTTTGATATATCCGCCCCCGGGATTCTTCTCGAGTACGCAGTCCTTTATCGAAGGGATCAGCAGCTCCTTACCATCGGGCTTTGTTACCTGAAATACGTCATTCGCGCCCGTCTGGAGCACATCCTCCACGACTCCGAGCTCAGTCCCCGCCTCATCTATGACTTTAAGTCCCACGAGGTCGCAGATAAAGAACTCGCCCTCAGCCAGCGGCACGGCATCCTCTCTGTCGATCAGCAGGTCGCACTGTTTCAGTGTCTCTGCAAAATTCCTGTCATCTATATCCTTAAAATGCAGGATGACCATATTCTTGAAGAACTTGACACTGTCTATCTCAACTTCCTTTAAGACGCCCTTTTTGTCTATATAGCATTTTCCCAGCTGCTTAAAGCGCTGCGGATCGTCCGTGGTGGGAAATACATTTACTTCACCGTGGACTCCGTGCGCCGATGTTATCACACCTACTCTCAGTCTTTCTTCCATTCCGTGATCCCTTCTCTGCTGTATTAGATTCATCTGTGAAAACTATAATACCATTTATCCTGATTTAATGCAAAAAGCAAAAATAGAGTATTTTATCAGTAAAAACCGGAGACCTCATATAGCGAGATCTCCGGCCTGTTTGCTATAATATTCCGTTTTATTTGATCTTGATCTTTATCGTTTTTTCTGCACCCGGCTGTCCGTCTGTCTCAGCAACGGATACCTTTATCTTATAGGTTCCCTTAGGTGCGCCTTTTGTAAACGTTACTTTTCCGTCAGTGGTCAAAGAAATGTATTTCTTCAGTTTTGAAGATGAAACATTCTTGAATGTAACCTTTCCCCGGTTTCCGGTTACAACTATCTGAACCGATACGGCTTTCTTCTTAACCGCAGATTTCTTTATCGAGGATTTGGAAGCCTTTATGGTTATCTTGGTATTCTTATCGGATCTGTTATCGTCCCCGCTTCCGCTGCCGCTCCAGTGCGCATAAAGCGTCACGTTGTCCGTAAGATCAACATTCCTATATGCGGTGATCAGATTTCCGCCCTCAGGAGAAGTATACCATCCGTCAAATGTGTATCCCGAACGTACGGGGATCGGGAGGATTCCGTAAAAAGCCTTATTCGATACTTTTTTCGAAGAAACGGAAGTCGTTCCGCCGTTTGCGTCGAACCTGACATTATAATACTTTATCGTATCCGCCAGACTCCAGTCGGGACCGTAGATCGTATCCACATGTCCGTTGGTGTCATAATTATAGTCAAGACATCTTCCGGTCTTTTTCTCGATCCTCCATGTGTCGGTCACGACAGCCTGGCTGTGATTACCATCAACGGAATGCACAATGATATTTTTGCCGCTGTCTTCGAGCGATTCGACCATGATCACATGATCCTTATTGCCGTCGGCGATGAACATGATCACATCGCCGGGCTTAAGTTTATAGCTTCCGCCCGCATAAACGGTATCCTCCCATTTATGCTGATTGTCATATTCATTATCCGACGAAGACAGGCTGTAGAGCTCATCTGGAACGCCGGCCATGGCATAGCACCAGTCAACGAACTCGCCGCACCACATGGTTCCGGGATCACCGTAGAAATAATTATACTCCGCGAAATCCTTGTTTCCCTTAGTATTGTTTCCGTGCTGCTCGTCAAACGAATTGCCCTCATGGTATCCCAACTGGGAGCGCGCGATCATAACGATATCCTTTGCATAATCGCCTGTCAGCTTCAATTCATGGACGGCATCGTACCACTTGCTTGTCTTGTAGGAAGGTGAGAAATCCTTGCGAAGAAAATAGCACTGCGTAAAAGGATAATCCCCGAGACTGATTCCGAGTTCACCGAACTCATGCATATAATCGACTGACTTTTTGCCGACTTTTACGTTCTCGAGGTTTGTGCAGTATCTGAATGAATAATTGCCGATAGACTTAAGTGTTGTCGGGAAACAAACCGTTTCGAGCTTATCACAGTAACGTCCGGTTCCCTGTCCGAGGCTTACAAAACCTTCACCGAAATAAACGGACTTCAATGCCGTGCATTCCTGTACCGACCAGTCGCCGAGTGTCTTTCCGGATGCCCCATCTTCAAACACGATCTCTTCAAGATACTCACTGTAGCTGAATGTACTGCTTCCGATCGAAGTTACGCTTCCGGGGATGACGATCTTTTTAACTTTCAGGCCTCTGAAATTACCGTCTCCTATGATCTCCAGGCCCTCCGGAAGCGTCAGTTCAGTAACATTTTCTCTGTACTGGATCGCCCAGTCGGCGATAGATCTGACTTTCACACCGTTTATCTTATCGGGGATATTTATCTTTGTAAGATTGCTGCCGTAAACCTGAACAACCATGCCCAGCTCGGGATTGAACGAGATCGTACCATCTGTTCCTTCAACCTGTACACGGTCGACATCACTGTATCTGCCGAGCTCATTGCCGTTCAGCGTATAGTAATCGCCCGCTTCGGCCTTCACAACATCCGGCATCATAGCCGTGAGCATGCACACTGCGGCGAATACGACCATAGCTTTGATAAACCTTCCGAGACTTCGCATAAAAAGTAAACCTCCTTGTAATCTGATCTATGCTTATAATACTGCTTGACCGGACACATTAAATCACCCACAAGGGTATATATTGCCGCGTTTTCCGCATAAAAAAAGAGGACGGTATAACCGTCCCCTTCAACATCAAACGATGTCTACTACAACTTTCTTATCATCCTTTGTAGCAGCAGCTTTTACAACGGTACGTATGGACTTTGCGATACGGCCCTGTTTTCCAATGACCTTTCCCATATCCTCCGGTGCGACTTTAAGCTCGATTACAAGGGCCTTTTCGGTTTCCTTCTCGGTAACCTCAACCTGCTCCGGATGATCGACCAGTGATGTAGCAATAATCCTGACTAATTCTTTCACTACTGATCACCTCACAATTATTTTACAATACCGGCCTTCTTGAAAAGCTTTCCTACGATATCGGTAGGCTGAGCACCGTTAGCGAGCCACTTCTTGGCTGCCTCCTCGTCAATCTTGAACTGACTGGGCTCCTTGTTGGGATCATAAGTACCGATCTCCTCGATGAAACGACCGTCACGGGGAGAATTGCTGTCTGCAACGATGATTCTGTAGAAGGGATTCTTCTTTGCACCCATTCTGCGAAGTCTAATCTTTACCATCTCTTTCACCTCCTTGGTTTGATTTGTAATATATCCATAAATGAAGTTTAGTTAAGCATTACATCAGAACTTCATATTAAATGGCATTTTGAACTTGCCCTTCTTGCCCTTGCCTCCGAACATTCCGGACCTCTGCGTCATCATCTTGCGGTCTCGCCGAACTGCTTCACCATGCGGTTAACATCGGCAATGTCAACGCCCGCGCCCGTCGCGATGCGGTTCTTACGCGAAGGATT
>JAGCSS010000110.1 GCA_017964055.1 Lachnospiraceae bacterium | reverse complement strand
GTTTATATTTGCCATCGCCCTGTCATAGAGCGCTTTCGCCGCATTGTAGCCCATCTTCTTCTGTCTGCAGTTGACCGCCGCGGACTCGCAGATGATCGCGAGGTTACGTCCGGGACGGATCGGGATGTTGTGGCATACGATGTTGTTGCCCAGATAATTAACGTAATGCTCCTCAAGTCCCATTCTGTCGTACTCGCGGTCTCTGTCCCATTCCTCGAGATTGATGACCAGGTCGATCTGCTGTGTATTCTTAACGCTTTCAATACCGAACAGCGTCTTTACGTCAATGATGCCGATGCCTCGAAGCTCGATAAAATGCCTCGTCATCTCGGGGCTCATACCGATCAGTGTATCGTCGCTGACCTTTCTGATCTCTACGACGTCGTCGCTTACCAGACGGTGTCCTCTCTTGATCAGCTCAAGCGCAGCCTCGGACTTACCGATTCCGCTCTCGCCGGTGATCAGCACGCCTTCGCCGTATACATCGACGAGTACTCCGTGGATGGTCATCGCGGGAGCAAGCTGAACGTTCATCCATCTGATGACTTCAGCCATGAAAGACGAAGTCGTCTTCGATGTACGGAGCAGTGCTACCTGTGCCTCTGTGGCGGCCTCGATGATCTCATCCTCGACCTCGATATTGCGGCAGAATACCACGCAGGGGATACCGGTCTGCAGGAAGCTCTTCATTCTGTCGATGCCGTCTTCCTGAGCCTTCAGATATGAATGCTCAACGTTTCCGATGATCTGGATACGATTGCGGTCGAAATCCTTCATGAAGCCCGCAAGCTGAAGCGCAGGTCTGTTGATATCGGGCATCGTCAGCTCGATCTTGTTGACATCCACATCCGGAGTAAGGTTCTCCAGATTCATCTTCTCGATGAGATTTTTCAGCGGAACAGTACTGATATCACCGTTTAACATTCTATTTTCCTCCAATACACTCGCCGATGACGGCCATCAGTCCTCCGACCACGATGAGCACGTCCGCGATATTAAATACTATCTTGCTGAATACCGACACATTGATAAAATCGGTCACCCTGCCCTTGACCAGACGGTCATAAACATTCCCGGCAGCACCTGCGGTAAGCAGCGCAAAGCCCGGCCTTACGGCGCGGTATCCTTCGTCCGCGATCACGGGAATGTAAAATACCAGCAGCAGCGCAAATACTGCCGCAGAAACCGTGACAACCGCCTTGCGGTTCGATTCGAGCTTGTTCATCGCGAAGCCCTTGTTCTCACGGAGCATCAGCTTCACCTTGCCTCCGAAGAGCTCTTTATCCTTGCCTGCCAGCTTCTTCCGGGCCAGATCCTTCGATATCTCATCCCCTGCAAATCCGAGCAGGGAAAGAATAAGTGTTGTAAGTCCGCTCAAACTCAGCACCTCTCTACTATGTCAGCGAACGGGGCGAGCTCTGTGAGCCTCTTGCCCGATGCCGCGCGTCTCATCGAAGGATAATGCACGCAGCCCTTTTCATTCGCTCCGATATTCGAAAGCCGCTGCTCGATCAGCGTCCTTTCAGGATCGTACACAAGTCCGAAGCGGCGGTTCTCCAGGAGCATTCCGTCACCGAACGCCGCGTAGAGCTTCAGAATATTTATATCACTTTCAAATACGGTAACCTTCTCGAATCTGTCGAGCTCGAGCAGCTCGGCGATATGATAGCCCATACCGAGACCGAACACGATGTAATTGTCGATGCCTTCGCTCCTGAAATCATCGGCGAGCAAAAAGCTCTCACGAAGGATGTTTCCGTTGGTATGCAGATAAATGGGTGCCCCCGTAGCGGACGGAACCCTCACGGTCATCAGGCCGCTCGATGAGAATTCCACGCTGTAGCCCTTCTCAAGCAGCTCCTCGGGTGAAAGCGGCGACTCAAGCTCCGCGTTCCTGTTGACTCTGAGTCTCTCGCGCTCGTCATCGTCGACCGAGTTCTGTGTAAGGCTGTCGATCCCGGCTGTGAGTTTCTGCTCCATCAGGCGGATCCTGCGGTTATAGGTGCTTACGTCAAAGCCGTAGATATCCTCCGCGGTCATGATCAGCTCCTGTACATTGCATACAAAAGCGGAAAGCTGCATCTCGTAAAGATCCGCGAGCAGCACGTAGTCCCTGTTCTTCTTTGCTGCGATCACTGCCTCGAGCATCTCGCCCACAAAATCCGAAGGGATGCTCTTGAAAAAGCTTCTGTCGGCCAGGACCGCGTCGCAGACCTTATTGCTGCCTTCGGCGCTGTCAGCGACCATTCCGAGCGCCTCGTCATAGCGTCCGCGCCTGAACAGAAGTATTGCCTTTTCGGTAAACCCGAGCAGTCTTATATTGTTTTCAAACAGTTCACGTATATTCAAAATACACACCTCCGTAAGGAAGTTATTTTGCCTATTGCCCCAATCATAAAATATCGTAGCACACCTTATGACATCTCGCAAGCATCTGAAAATACATAGGGGTCATCTCGCGTACACAGTCCGCTCGATGACCGCTGGCTCGGCACTCAGCCCGCGCTTCGCGCTCCTGCCGTCCGTAAAGGCCCGATCACAAGCCTTCGGCTTGCATCGGGCCTTCATCGCCCGGCACGGCTCCGCCGGCTGAGTGCTCTCGCAAAAAAACAAAAAGAGACATGAGTGTATGCGAAACATGTCTCTTTCTGCCTTACGCAGTTTTTTTGATGCTGAAAAAACTGCGTGAAATACATTTTAAAGCCGGATGACTTTTACGTCAAGCAAAAGTTCAGTTCTTCTTAAGGAACTGGATATACTCCGGACTGGGTACGGGACGCGAGAACAGATAGCCCTGGAAATAGTCGCAGCCCATCTCGCGCACCATAGCTAACGTTTCCTCGCTTTCGACGCCCTCTGCCACGCATTTGTACT
>JAGCSS010000016.1 GCA_017964055.1 Lachnospiraceae bacterium | reverse complement strand
GAATACGATCCCGCGAAAGTCAGTTACGATTTTCTGCTCGACATATTCCTGGCCAATGTCGACCCTTTCGACGGCGAAGGCCAGTTCATAGACAAGGGATTCTCCTACACCCTCGCGATCTACTATACCTGCGAGGAGGAGCGCGCGCTGGCGCAGACCCGCATCGATGCGCTTGCGGCAGAGTCCGGAAAAACCGTGCACATCGCGCTCGAACCCTTCAAGAGCTTCTATGAGGCCGAGGAATATCACCAGGATTATTACCTTAAAAATCCCGAGGCGTTCGAAAAAGAGCTGATCGAATCGGGACGCAAGAAAGAATCGTAAGTTACCCGGGTGCGTAAGTGATCGCAGGAAAACCGATAGAACAGACTGCACAGAAGGAGACGGCGTGAAAACAGAAGTCAAGAAAATGGCGGGTTACAGGCTCTACGGCCTCCTATACCGGATTTTTTCCCTGCTCCCGGTCGACGGGAACAGGGCTTACTTCGTTATGACACACGACAGCTCCGACGAGGGCAACTGCGGCGTGATGAAGGCCCGAATGGAGGCCCGCGGATACAGGTGCGATTCCCTTACCCGCGCGGAGGCTTCGGGCGCGGGATTTATCTTCAGGTCCGCGTACCGTCTCGCCCGCAGCCGCTTTATATTTCTCGACAATACATTTCTGCCCCTGTCATGTCTGAAACTGCGCAAAGGCAGTATTCTCACGCAGCTCTGGCACGGCACCGGCACTATAAAAAAGTTCGGTCAGGATGTAAACGAAGGCGCGCTTAAGGACCTTGAAGCCCGCTGCGGCAAAAATATCACGCATCTGATCGTCAGCTCCCCCGCGACAAAGAGCATATACGCGGGGTGCTTCGGCGTGCCCGAAGATAAGGTACGCGTGCTCGGACTTCCGAGGACAGATGCTTTTTTTGCGCCCGATTTTGCTGAAAATGCGCGCGCACGTTTTGAAAAGAAATACCCGGAGGCAAAGGGACGCAGACTGGTGCTCTATGCCCCGACCTTCCGCGACGATGCGGGCAACGAAGACGAGCAGATCCGCATGATCGGAGACTTTGCGCGCGATTTTGCCGCCCTCATGCCCAAAGATGCGATCCTCGGACTGCGCCTGCATCCGTATGTTTCGTCGAGGCTCGCGGGTAATCCTGAATCCGGTGCCGATGCTTCTGCGGCTGGATATGCCAAACCGAACGGAAACCGGGCTGCAGCACAGTCCCGTATCCTCGACCTGACGCATTTTCGCGGCCTCAACACTCTGCTCGGTGCCGCGGATGTTCTTATCACCGACTATTCCTCGATCGTTTTCGAGTATTCCCTGCTGCGCCGTCCCATGCTTTTCTACGCATACGATCTCGACCGCTTCGAGGGCAGCGACCGCGGATTCTACAGGGATTACCGCGGATATGTTCCGGGACCTGTCTATACGGAGAGGGAGGAGCTGCTTGACGCTCTGTCCGCGACCCTGTGTGACACCCCCTTCAACCCCTGCGAGTCCTTTATCGCCGACTCCTTTTCCTATACCGACGGACGTTCCGCCGAAAGGATCATGGAGCTCCTCGGCATCTGAGCCACTTCATTTTTCGCACGATTTATTTTTTGGGGCGCACTATCTGACTATCATTTGACAATTGTTTATGATATATATAAAAATGGGTATGTAAATTTTGCAAAGGGTGATTTTTTTTATGGATCTTAAAATAAAGAGATTGATCTGCCTGATATGTGCGCTCGTTCTGTTTTCGGGAGCCGCAGGTGAGGCTTTCGGAGTCCGTCCGGTCGCTGCAAGAGCAGCCGAACAGGGCTCTTCTTCTGATGTTGATGAGGAGTTCAGGGCGGTCTGGGTCGCTTACTACGATTTCGGTACGACCCATTATACAAACGCGGCGGATTTTACCAAATATGTCAACGAGATGTTTGACAACGCTGTCGCTCTGGGCATGAACGCGGTGGTAGTGCACGTCCGTCCCTTCAGTGACGCGATGTACAAGTCCTCTTATTTCCCCTGGTCGTTCTACGCCTCGGGTAAGCAGGGCGTGGATCCCGGCTACGATCCGCTCGCGATCATGGTCGAAGAGGCTCACGCGCGCGATCTCGCCATCCACGCATGGCTGAACCCTTACCGCATTACCGCGAAATATACCCTCACCGAAGTGGAGAAAAACGCGACTCCGCTGATGCAGAAAACTCTGCTGGCAAAGAGGCTTCTCTCAAAGAAAAACCCGGCCCGCAAATGGCTGAGCAATAAGAAAACTTCGGACGACCGGCGCGTTATCGCTTATCAGGCCCAGCTCTACTACAATCCCGCGATCACAGAGGTCCGCAAGCTCATTGTCAACGGAGTTAAGGAGATCGTTGAGAATTATGACGTGGACGGCATCCATTTCGACGATTATTTCTACCCGGCATTTACAAAAGAAAACTACCAGACCATATTCGACGGCCCGGAATACAACGCCTACGTCAAAAAGAGGACAGCGGCCGGCAAATCCGTGATGCCCATCGAAAAGTGGCGCAAGAATAACGTCAATACTCTCGTTAAAGAGGTCTACAGCGCGATCAAGAGCATCGATCCCGACTGCATTTTCGGTATCAGCCCCGGCGGCTTCATCGATTACTATCATGACGATTATTTCCGCTGGTACGTTGATTACGAGACCTGGATGAGCAAGCCGGGCTACATCGATTACATCTGCCCGCAGCTTTACTGGAGCTTCAACACGCAGAACACCTATCCCTACTATGAGACGCTCCTGAAATGGGAGGATGCTCTCAAATGTGATTCGGTTAAGCTGTATGTCGGCCTGCCCGCATACAAGATGAACACAAAGAGTTCCGTTTCCTCTTCATGGGGATACGATTCG
>JAGCSS010000015.1 GCA_017964055.1 Lachnospiraceae bacterium | reverse complement strand
TCGGTCCTGGTTGAGCGCATACTGCGCCTTATCACGCAGGACGGGCTCGACGTGGACAGGCTGCTGGTCATGACATTTACCAAAGACGCCGCGTCACATATGCGGGAAAAGCTGGCCGACGGGCTGGAAAAGCTCATCCTTGACGATCCCGACGACCGAAACCTGCAAAGGCAGCAGATGCTCCTGCACAACGCATCGATCACGACCATCGACAGCTTCTGCTCGAGCGTGGTCAGGGAGTATTTCCATGAGATAGATATCGATCCGGCGTTCAGGATAGGCGAGACCGCGGAGCTCGTGCTCATGCGGAATGCGGTACTCGATGACCTGATCGAGGAATATTATGCGGCCGATGACGCGGATTTTACGGAGATGGTCGAGAGCTTTGCCTCATCAAAGAATGACGACCGTATCGAAGAGCTGATCCTGAAGCTGCGTGATGCCGCGGAAGCGCAGGCATGGCCTCTCGACTGGCTGGACAGGCTCGAGGCGGAGTTCATCGCCGAGAGAGACGGGAGAGCGGGACTAAGGGACGAGTGGAAAGAATATCTCTATTCCTACGCACATTCGCGCATATGCGACATCGCGCCCATGGTGCTCACCGCGCTCGGGATGTGCAGGATGACGGACGGCCCCGCGCAGTATGAGGACGCGATATCGGATGACAATGTGATATTTACGAGCCTCATAGGAGCGAAGGATTATACGGAGTTTAAGGATGTGATCACTTCGTTCACGGGCTTTTCGCGCCTCAGCTCGAAAAAGGGCGGGGACGAGGACTTAAAGGAGCGCGTAAGGGCTCTGAGGGACGCGTATAAAAAGCCCGTAACAGACATTAAGAAAGACTATTTCTATGCGGGCGATGCGGAGATCGCCGAGGAGCTCAGCCTTTCGGCGGACCCCGTGATCACACTCATCAGGGTCACGAGGGAGTTCATGAGGCGCTTTGCCGCCGCGAAAAAAGAAAAGAACGTCATAGATTTCGGGGACCTAGAGCATTTTACGCTGGAGATACTTGCGGACAGGGATGCGGACGGCAATATCGTGCCCTCACATGCGGCAAAGGAGCTGCACGACAGGTTTACGGACATATTTGTTGACGAATACCAGGACAGCAACTTTGTACAGGAGCAGATGGTAAATATCATCGCGGGCGCGGATAACGCCAAGCCCCTGACCTTCATGGTCGGCGATGTAAAACAGAGCATCTACCGTTTCAGGATGGCGAAGCCGGAGCTGTTCATGAACCGCTTCGCGGATTACAGGAGCGGGAGCGGGCACGGAAGGGTCATTTCGCTCGGCAGGAATTTCAGGAGCAGACCCGAGGTGCTCGACAGCACCAATGATGTATTCTACAAGTCGATGACCGCGACGGTCGGAGGCATAGATTACGATGAAGAGGCTGCGCTCGTATGCGGGCAGAGAGAGCTCGCGGGCGGCGACATGCCTGTGCTGGACGAGCATAAGACCGAGCTGATCATGCTCTCAAACGATGACCTCGATGAGGAGAGCGGCAGCGGCGCGGATGCCTTAAGGCATCTGGAGGCCCGGACTGCGGCAGCGCGCATAAAGGAGCTGATCGAGAGCGGGTACATCATCGGGAAGGGCACGGAGAAGGAGCACAGGATAGGCTACGGGGATATCGTTATCCTCCTTCGCGTCACCAAGGGCTGGGCGGACTGCTATACCGAGGAACTCGAGGCAGCAGGTGTTCCGGTATTCTGCGATATGAGCGGAGGTTTCCTGGGCTCATACGAGGTGACCGTGATGCTCAATTTCCTGCGGATACTGGACAATCCGAGACAGGATATACCGCTGGCTGCGGTGCTGCGCTCGGAGCCGGTAGGCATGAGCAACGACGAGCTGGTCGCTATCAGGACCTTCGGCGGGATCGACGTGCCTTTCTGGGATTCGCTTAACATGTATGCAAAAGAAGGGCCGGCGGACGATATCCGCGCGGATGTCAATGCTTTTCTGGAGCTCTATAACGAGATCTGCGGCATGAACCTTAACCGCGATATCGCGGGAGTTATAGCGAAGATATATGAGAAAACGGGATTTGAACTGTACTGTTCGGCGCTTCCGGGCGGACAGAAAAGAGCGGCCAATCTCGAGATGCTGATAAACTATGCTTCTGAGTACGAGGCGGGGGGCTATTCGGGACTCTTCAGCTTCGTGCGCTATCTGGAACAGATAATAACTTCGGAGCAGGACCTCGAAGAGGCCGTTAATGCCGAAGCGGGCGATTCCGTACGCATCCTTACGATCCACAAATCAAAGGGACTGGAGTTCCCCGTCGTGATCGTCGGAGGTATGGGCAAGCTCTTAAGGGACAGGGACGCCTCTCCCGCGGTCATCATCAGCTCTGACTACGGCATCGGTACAAAATACACCGATCTTAAGCGCAGGGTGCGCTCGGATACGCTGCGCAGGAGCCTGGTCAGGCTGCGCATGGAAAACGATTACATCGGTGAGGAACTGAGACTCCTCTATGTCGCGATGACGCGCGCCGAACAGAAACTGATCATGATAGGCGCAGTCGGGGCAAACGAGTACAAGCCGGAAAAATGGCAGGCCGAGGCCGACGCGAACCGCGTACATTATCCGGTCTCGTACATTGCCGACGCAAAGTGCCTGTTTGACTTTGTATATCCCGCGGCGCTGATGCATCCGGACGATTTTACGGTCGTAAGAATAGGCGCGGAGGACGGCGAAGGAACAGGAGCGGGCGGCAAAGAGCCCGCGGCAGGCGAACAAGAGGAGCTCACGCGCACACGCGAATTCTTCGAGAATATCCCCGATCCGGGAGACCCGGAGCTTCGGGAGCTGCTGGACTATGAATACCCGCATGCCGACAGGGAGGCACTGCCCGTAAAGCTCTCTGTTTCCGACATCAAGCACGCGAGCATGGAGGAAGAGGGCGAGACGGCGCCGTGGCTCGGAGGCACCGCATCGGGCGGCGCGGCCAGGGGCACGATATATCACCTAGTGATGCAGTTCATCCCGTTTACGCTCAAGGGCGAGGATGAAGTGAACGCATTCCTTGATTCGCTTGAGGATCGTGCTATAATTGACAGTACGGAGCGCGCGATGGTAAAGGCTTCGGATATCGCAGCGTTTCTGGACACCGGTCTGGCAAGACGCATGGCTGAGGCGGACGCGGCAGGTCATCTGCGGCGCGAGCAGCCGTTCGTGCTGGGGCGAAAGGCATGCGACATCGATCCCGTGCGATTCGCGGGAGAGGAAGAAGTGATACCCGTACAGGGAATCATCGACTGCATGTTCAGCGAGAACGGCAGATACGTGATCCTCGATTACAAGACCGACCGTGTGGGCGCAGACGGCGAGGAAGTGCTTACAAAGCGCTATCACGCGCAGCTGCATAACTACGCGGAAGCCGTATCACGCATAACCGGGATCGCGGCGGATGAATGCGTTATATATTCCTTCTCTCTGGGGAAGGTCATTACACTTTGATATGTACTTTGTGCGGTGAACGGGACTCGCATACGGAGCCTGTCCGGCCGCGCGGAACGGAGCTGTATGGAACAGTACACGGATTTTGCCCGGGTCTACGACCTGTTCATGGACAATGTCCCTTATGATGAATGGAGCGATTATATCGACTCATTGCTGAAAAAATACGGGATAAAGCCGGGACTGAATACCGATGTGCCGCTGGTGTGCGAGCTCGGCTGCGGAACGGGCAGCATCACGAGGAGGCTCAGGGACAGGGGCTATGACATGATCGGCATCGACGCCTCGGCGGAGATGCTGCAAAAGGCCAAGGACCACGAGAAAAAGGGCGACGAGAGCATACTCTACCTCTGCCAGGATATGCGCGAGTTCGAATTATACGGGACGGTCGCCGCGGTCGTGAGCGTCTGCGACAGCCTCAACTACATAGTAGGCGACGGGGAACTGCGAGAGGTATTCGGGCTCGTGAGCAATTATCTCGAGCCGGGCGGCCTGTTCGTGTTCGATATGCGCACTCCCTATTATTACAGCAGGGTACTCGGTGAGAGCACGATATGCGAGAACCGCGAAGAGGGGAGCTTCATCTGGGAGAATTATTACGACCCGGAGAGCAGGATCAACGAGTTCGACATGACCGTATATATGCGGGACGGAAAGAGCGACAGATACACACGCTTTGAGGAGACCCACTACCAGAGGTCCTACACTCCGGCTGAGGTAAAGCGGGCGCTCAAACGCGCGGACCTTGAGTTGCTCGGCGTATTTGACGCGTTTACCGAGAATGAGCCGGCGCGGGACAGCGAGAGAGTCTATTTTGTCGCAAAGAGCCGGAAGAAATGACGGATGAGACGGCAACTGAAATGACAGACGGTATCCGGCAGCGGTTAAAACAGCTGTAGAAACAGATACAGAAACGGAGATGTTTGATAAATGGGCGATTATATAGTCCGCGCCACAGCGGCGAACGACAATATCAGGATATTTGCGATGACCTCGACGGAGCTCGTTGCGGAGGCCGCGGGCAGGCATAAAACGAGCAATGTCGTAACGGCGGCTCTCGGAAGGCTGCTGACGGCCGGAGCGCTGATGGGCAGTATGCTGAAGAATGAGACCGATGTGCTGACGCTGCAGATCGAGGGCAGCGGGCCGGTCGGCGGTTTGACAGTGACCGCGGGGCTCGGCGTGACCGATACCGCGGATGCCGGGAACGCAGCGGACGGCGGAAAAACGGAAAGCGGAACCGAAGAAGGTACGGGCGCGGCAGGACGCGAGATCGTCTGCGTAAAGGGCTATGCAAAGAACCCTGTCGTAGAGATCCAGCTCAAGCCTTCGGGCAAGCTCGACGTGGGCAATGCGATCGGAAAAGGCATACTCACTGTCATCAAGGACATGGGCCTTAAGGAGCCTTTCTCGGGACAGACGGAGCTGGTATCGGGCGAGATCGCCGAGGATCTGACCTATTATTTCGTCAATTCCGAGCAGGTGCCTTCATCCGTAGCGTTAGGAGTGCTCGTTGAGCCGGGCGGAAAGGTGATCTGCGCGGGGGGCTTTATCATCCAGCTGCTTCCTTTCGCGGAGGATGAAGTCATCACGAAGCTTGAGGAGAGGCTCGGGAGCTTAGAACCCGTGACTTCGATGCTCGCTGCGGGAAAGACGCCCGAGGGGATCGTCGAAGAGATATTCGGGGATATGGACCTTAAGATAGTCGATCACATTCCCGCTAGATTCTACTGTGACTGCGGCAAGGAGCGCGTCAGAAAGGCCGTAATGAGCATTGACGCGGCCGATATCAGAGAGATGATCGCCGAGGACAAGCCGATCGAGGTCAACTGCCAGTTTTGCGGCTCGAGTTACACCTTTAGTGTTGAAGAGCTCAAAAACATACTTGCGGAAAAGAAGGAAAAATGATATAAATTTTTCTTTTTATGAATTCTTATATAAAACTTGACAGATAACAAATTCTAGGGTATAGTTAAAAACAGATTAGAAAGGGATAGGAGATTTTACCTATGGCTAAAAGAGTACTTGTATGTGATGACGCTGCTTTCATGAGAATGATGATCAAGGATATCCTTACCAAGAACGGATACGAGGTAGCGGGTGAGGCTGAGAACGGTGCTATCGCCGTTGCAAAATATGCCGAGACAAAGCCCGACCTTGTCATGCTTGATATCACTATGCCCGAGATGGACGGCATCCAGGCCCTTAAGAAGATCAAAGAGTCCGATCCCGGTGCCGTTGCGATCATGTGCTCGGCGATGGGCCAGCAGGCTATGGTTATCGAGTCGATCCAGTCCGGCGCGAAGGATTTCATCGTTAAGCCTTTCCAGGCTGACCGTGTTATCGAAGCTATCAAGAAAGTTATCGGTTGATGATATTAGCCGCAGGTTGCGGTTGATTTAAGACCTGCTCAGTCATGAGTGGGTCTTTTCTTTTCTGCGGAGTTTGTATGGAAGATAATAAAGGAATGCTTGTTGACTATATCACGGACAATTTCAATCCGTCCACGGCGGTGAAGCAGCTCGGCGCCGACATCCGGAGCGCGGTGAACACGATATTCGGATCTGCCGAGCTTATTTCTCATGAGGCTGTGAGCGATGAGGTGCTCGAGAGGCTGACCGAGATCAGACATTCCGCCACGGTCGTGATGCACACCGCGGATGCAGTCTTTTCACTCTTAAAGATACTCCATAACGATTACGAGATCGTTGAGGAGGAATATAATTTCGAAGAAATCGTTCTTGCTATCAGAAAGGTCCTCGAGCAGGGTGCTGCGAAGAAAAACATCGAGGCCGTCATTGATATCGATCCCGGTATCCCCTATAAGATGTTCGGCGACGCCGAACTGATCATCTCCATGCTCACCAACCTCGCAGAGGGCGCGATCTCCGCGACCGAAGAGGGGAGCGTTACGTTTGCCGTCAGCGTCGCGAATGATGAGGACGGCAGGGTCATGCTGCAGTTCGACATGATCGATACGGGCAGGGGACTGCTGCAGAACAGCATTGCGGCGGGGATAATCGAGCGCGATCCCGACAATAAGGCGATCGGCATGGATTTCGTGGCGATGGGGCTGTATACGACAGGGTATCTTGCAGGCAAGATGGGCGGCAAGCTCACCGTAAAGACCAGACCCGGCAAGGGCTGTATGTTCACGCTGACGGTCAGCCAGGGCAAGGTCGGAGCCGAGACCATCGGTGACAGGTACGAGATCGAAGCTTCGGGCAGGGACCGTGAGGTGCCTTTCCTTGCGCGCAACGCGCGTATACTGGTCGTTGCCAGGAACCTCGGACGTGCGGGCAAGATCAGGAAGCTGCTCTCCGCGTACGGTGTTATGGCTGATATCACCGACAGCACAAAGGAGTCCTGCGATCTGCTGAAGAAGATCGATTACGATCTTATACTCGCCGATGCCAAAATGACCGACACCGAGGGAAGGAACACGGCAGCCGTGATACGTGAGGCTGTGACCGGGCAGGTGAAGAACGGCAGGAGCGGGATACGGATCGATATATTCGGTGACAAGCCGGGCTACGCAGATATCGAGATGATCCTGAAAAACAATATCTCCGAGGAAAAACTGACATTCTTCTCGGATTACGACCTCGATATGGAGGAACTCGTGGCGCTCGAGAAGATGGGGCTGAACGTCAGGGCGGCGCTCGCGAATTTCGGTGGCAGCGCCGAGGAATACAGGGACGTTCTGATGACCACATGCCGCAGCAGCGATACAAAGGCACTGATGCTCAACCATTATCTCGAGCAGCACGATTACAAGAGCTATATCGTAACGATGCACGGCATATTAGGCGTTGCGCAGGTTATCGGAGCCGACGGACTGGAAGCCCGTGCCAGGGAGCTCGAGACCGCCGCAAAGCAGGGCAACAGGCAGTCCCTCGAGGAGAAAACGCAGGCGTTCAGCGAAGAATTTGACAGGTTGTTAACTTCCATCAGAAGTGTTATAATGACGCAGGAAAAGGAGATAAACAAAGGCCTTATCGACAAAGAGGATCTCCTTTTGATACTCTACGAGCTCAGAGGGTATCTCAGCGACTACCGTGTGAATGAGGCAGAGATGCTGTTCTATTCACTCTCATCGTTCATGTACAGCAACGAAAAGGTCATGGAGCTGATTCACAGGGCTGAGGAGCAGATGATGTCGTACAACTACAACGACGTGACCGCGACGCTCGACGAGGTCATCGCATGTCTGTTCTCGGAGCAGTAGGATAATTTCAGGAGGTATTTATATGGCGACAAAGAAGAGTACGCCCGCAAAGCCCGCGAAGAAGGCGGACGACAAAAAGAAAAAGAACGCATGGCTGAAGTATTCGGCAGCACAGCTCAAGGCTGTGGACAAGCTCGCGGATGAGTACAAGGAGTTCATCTCCAAGTGCAAGACCGAGAGAGAATGCGTTGCGGAGATCGTAAGACAGGCAAAGGCACTCGGATATAAGGATCTTGACTCGGTTAAGAAGGTAAAGACAGGAGACAAGCTTTATTCCGTTAATATGGGCAAGGCCATCGCTCTGTTCGTAGTCGGCAGCGAGCCGCTCGAGAAGGGCATGAAGCTGCTCGGAGCGCATATCGACTCACCCAGGATCGACATCAAGCAGAACCCCGTTTATGAGGATAAGGAGCTCTGCCTGCTCGACACCCATTATTACGGCGGCATCAAGAAGTATCAGTGGGTTACCATCCCGCTCGCCATTCACGGCGTAGTATGCAGGAAGGACGGCACCACGCTGAACATCGTTATCGGCGAGGACGATAAGGACCCCGTTATCGGTATTTCGGACCTGCTGATCCATCTCTCGCAGGACCAGCTCAAGAAAGACGGAGCCAAGGTCATCGAGGGCGAGGACCTGAATATCCTGGTCGGCAGCATCCCGCTTAAGGATACCGAGAAGGACGCTGTTAAGGCAAACGTCCTCAAGCTTATCAAGGACAAGTACGGTTTTGAGGAGGAGGATTTCCTCTCGGCCGAGCTCGAGGTTGTTCCCGCGGGACGCGCGAGGGATTTCGGTCTCGACCGCAGCATGGTATACGGCTACGGCCAGGACGACAGGATCTGCGCATTTACCTCGGCAAAGGCACTGTTCAATATAACATCCGTTGACAGGACAGCGGTGTGCATCCTTGTCGACAAGGAAGAGATCGGCAGCGTAGGCGCGACAGGCATGACTTCCGTATTCTTCGAGAATGCGGTTGCGGAGCTCATGGACAAGAGGGGCGAGTACAGCGAGCTCAAGGTCCGCAGGGCCCTCGCCAACTCGCATATGCTCTCATCCGATGTCAGCGCTGCTTTTGATCCCAATTTCCCGTCGGTAATGGAGCCCAAGAATGCCGCATACCTCGGACACGGTATGTCATTCAACAAGTTCACGGGTTCACGCGGAAAGTCCGGTTCGAACGATGCCAACCCCGAGTTCATCGCAAAGATCCGTGCGATCCTCGACAAGAACGATGTATCCTACCAGTTCTGCGAGCTCGGCAAGGTTGATCAGGGCGGCGGCGGAACCATCGCCTACATCATGGCAAAGTACAACATGGAAGTTATCGACAGCGGCGTGGCACTTCACAATATGCACGCTCCTTGGGAACTGTCCAGCAAGGCCGACATCTACGAAGCTGAACGCGGATACGAAGTATTCTTAAAAGAGATCTGATACAGGATTACAGAGGGGGCCGAAAAGTCCCCTCATTTTTTTGGAACCGCAAGTGACATACACTCGTCTAATGCATGAAAGGGAGCCATGAACGAAGAGAAAAAGCAAAGCGACCGTAATATCGAGGAGCTCATGCGGGAGCACGGCAACGCAGTCCTACGGACCGCTTACGCCTATGTGAACGACAGGGACGCGGCCGAGGATCTGTTCCAGGAGGTCTTTATAAAGGCCTACTACAACATGGACAAGTTCCGAGGCGACTGCTCGATAAAGAGCTGGCTGATCAGGATAACGATCAATGTCTGCAAGGACTACCTGAAAAGTGCCTATCAGCAGAAGGTCGTTCCGATGATGGAATTTGAAGAGGACGCCATTGTTTCGGACAACGATTTCGAGGAAGTCGAAAACGCCGACCGGGACAGGACTATAAGACAGGCGGTCGAGTCTCTTCCCGAGGCTTACCGCGAAGTGGTAATGAGCGTGTACTTTAACGAAATGAGCGTGGCAGAGACCGCCGCAGCCTTAGGGATAGCCGAGGGCACGGTCAAAAGCAGGCTCTCACGTGCACGCGATGTACTGAAAAATAAACTGGAAGGGAGGATCTGACCATGCGCGATGATATCAGGAAAAATATTGTTGACGAAACCGCGAAAAACTCCGACAATATAGTTGATATCGAGGCTTTTGCCGATGGCTATGAAGCCGATGCG